>NZ_JBBNGE010000006.1:0-105066 GCF_040095255.1 Segatella sinensis
GTATTATTGACCGTAAGTTCTTTCTCTTCAGACTAATGAAGATCTATGCCTAATCCACACACTTTTACTGGTGACCCAGAAAAATCATGCAAAAGTGGATTTCTTTGACATGTTTATATTTAATATTGTTAAATCAGCCCTTAAAATCACACTTTTCCAGCCAAACAAAGTGGTTTTCAATGTAAAAGTGTTACCTTTGTAACGTCAATACCCATACCGGAAGCCCCGATGGGCAGAGGTTGGGCAGACATATATACATATAAGGCGTAACTGTACGCTTTGGTTTTGACAGTGTAAGAATCTCGCAAATTCACAACAGTTTGTCAAGAACAAAGCAACGGGAACGTCTCATGGGATGTATTGTATACAGCCCTCATAGGCTTCGGATGGCTCTGTCATTTGTTGCCAAAATGGGTTAATTATATACTTGCATCATACGTGGGGCTTTCGGCGTTGCTCGTTTCGACAATCTGGGCAATGCGAGAGCCTTTACACTGTGGAACGAGCAACAGGACTGGCTCCACGTTTCTTATTTGTATGTATACCAATATGTAAATGAATATAGTCATACGGATGCCAGATGACAACAATTAATTCTATGTATGTGCATCAATGACAAGAATTCAACATTGGAAGAATTGGGCAACTACCAAGGATATGATGTGGTTATCCGTGAGATGATTTCAAAAGAGATTGACCGTCAATATTCTTTTATGAAATGGAATATTGCTGTTCAAACCTTTTTGTTTGCTTCCATTACCCAACTCAAAAACGACAAGTATCTTTGGGCAATAATTGCCATTGGTATATTAGCTTCCATAAGTTCGTTTGCTACATATTGGGTCAGTGAAGCTAAAATCAAAAGAATTCTATATTTTTGGGATGGGTATAGAAGATATAGAGGACTATCATATTTCGCATTTCCTCCTGTATGGACTAATCCATCAGAGGAAGCAATTCCAGATGCGGAGATTAGAGAAATTTTTGGTGAATATAGATTAGGTTGGTCTCGCAAATTCTGTTTAAAGTTTATTTTGCCAAAATTCTCACCTTTTATTTTTATTCTCGTATGGGTTTTCATTCTTTATGTTATATATCTTAGTTAAGTCTATGTTACCATATTTAGCTCGCTATCCTACAGAATTCCAACAATGGCTATTTCTTGTCACCCACTATTTGGATAAATTCTCGTTAGATTGCGATTGTAATAAAACGTTGTTAAAACCAAACGAAAGAATAAGCCTTGCAGCGTGTTCTACAAAATTGAAAATAAAAACAACGCACACCTTATTTGATTAATGAGTGAGAATGTGCTAAAAGAAAAATTTAATTATGAGACAATTTGTATTATTCATTCTTATATTACTGTCTGTTGGAATTAAAGCCCAAAAATACAATGACAACAATGTTCACTATTACCTGCCTGTTGGATATTCGGTAGACGATGTTAACAAGACAAGATATCAATCTGGCTTGTTGTATGTGACCATTATTATAGTAAGAAGTAATAGTATCTATAGTGCAACTACAGGTAACTTAATATCTGCCATAGCACGTAATCGCGAGAAATATATAACTTCTATTGAGAGAACATTAAGAAATGCTTCCTTGCGAGGTTCATATAATAGTAACCTATCAACATCAAAATACGAAGTTTATTCTGAAAATATTCCATCAAGTATGTTTGGCAGCGGATATACTAGATACGATGCCATCTCTAAGGATTATAAAGAATTAATCCAATGGGATGACAAATATGGAGCCGATAAAAGAAAGCGATATTATGAAATCGATATAGAAACACTTCTTCCAAAATCGGCCGAAAGCTATGACTTCCTTGAGTAACAGAGTAAAGAGTTTCGCTATTCCATAGTTAGTCAACCATGGCTATTCCTCTACTACAAAAAGTTCAATAGGTTCTTGTTAGAATGTTGGTATGGAAAAGTTGTTTTTCTAAGCACTGGAATATGCCTTACCTTTATATTATACAAAACAAAAATAGTTAACTATAATTGGCATGTCTTACCCAGACTAAACGGTAAGGATGCACTAAACAGAAAAGTACAATGAAAAAAGTATTATTTTTAATGTTCTTTATTTTGGGGACAATTTGCAATATTCATGCACAAATTTATCACCGTGGGGTTTGTTATTATATTCCAGCAGGAGAAGACCTAACTTCGTCTACGAAAGTCTATGTCGTGAAATTTACTGGAAATAGAGTTGTTCTGTTGTCTGCTAGCAAATCTACAATATGTAGCAACATACAGGAAAACCGTTATTATTACGATGAGAAATTGGGGAAAATGGCAGAAAACAATGGATTCAAATACAAATCATCTTTTTCAACAACAAGTAAAGAAGTTTATTACGACACATGGACTTCGTGGCCACCAAGATATGTTCCAGACATGTGGGGAGGGCAAAATGTTTATGATGTGTTAGGATATCATTATAGAGCATTTTCTAAAGATTTGAAAGAAATGATAACATGGAGAGAAACGAAAAGTGGTAATATAGAGGGTAAAAAGTATTATATCCGAATTTCGGAAGAAGACTTGAAGCCCATAGCTGTTAATCGTGATTTTCTAGAATAAAATGAGATACTTTATAATTTTGACATATGCAATCCTTTTTAATGCCATATCGTATTCACAAAATACTTCATATTACGCATTAATAAAGAAAGTACATAATCATGTCGTGTCTACAAAAGTCTCCGGAGGGCAATTCATTTCTTTTATAGATAATGTATGCTACGAGTCAAATAAAAGAGGCATTGGGGTAGGTCATGGAACCTTAAAATTAAACAGTTACAGCAATAGCGACTTCAAGTACTATAATGGAAATAGCTATTGGGGTAATTCAGCGATGTTCAAGTTCAAATCGGATTTGAGCGTGTTGAATGTTGTGCTTGAAAATGGTGATGTATATGTGTATAGAAGACAAATGCCTCCGTCATCAGCAACGACCTGTTCCCTAATTCGCAAGAAAGGAAGTTCTACAGGGAGTAGCAATAACGGTGGAGCTGTTTATACCCCTTTATATCCTAATTATGGAAATAATGGAGGAAACACGTATAGTCCATCAAGAGGACAAAATAATTCTTCAACATATAGACAACCTACTAAGCGTACATGCAGTTTATGCAATGGACAAAGAAGAATAGTTAAAGACACATATCCTTCATTATATGGACAAAGTGATTATCAAGTAAAGTGCAATGAATGTGGAGGTTACTTTATGCGCTCCACTGGACATACGCATATAACTTGTCCGCAATGTCACGGCAAAGGCTATTTCACCACCGAATGATAAAATTTACAAGTAGCTACACAGCCCTAATCAAAAATGGGTGAGTAGCTACATTTCTTTAAACTAATAAAACTTAAGCATATGACACCAAAGGTAAAAATTTTTTTGGCACTCATTACACTATGCCTTGCTTTTCAGAAAGTAAAAGCACAGGATGTTATTGTGAAGAAAGATGGAACTACGATTCTTTCAAAAGTTCTTGAAGTTAATGCGGAAAATCTTAAATACAAGAAATTCAAGAATCTACAAGGACCTACATATAGTATGTCATTGTCAGAAATCATCTCAGTAAACTATGAGAATGGGGAAAAAGACACATTTGGGAAAATAGACAATTCTATTAATGAAAGTAGCAACCAAATGACATCTACCAAACTCATAGAAAAGCCAGCGGATGGTAGAAATCAAGACCTTATTTCGGTTTACAATCGTAATTACAAGTTAAATAGCAAGGAAAAAAAGACAGACGATTATGCCAAAGGTTGCGTTTTGGTTTTTGGCGTGAAATCAAATTCCATAATGTCCAACGAAGATCTTGAAATGAAATTTGTAAGAACCAAGTTTGAAAGAACCAAGTATGATGGTTATTTTATCTACAACATCAACATAAAGAATAAAACTGACAGAACAATTTATATAGATAAAGGCAACTGTTTTAGAATAGGAAAAACTGGTGATGTATATTGCTATTTTGATAATACAGAACAGACAACAGTTAATTCTGGAGGTAGTACAGGAGGGTCTTTGGGACTGGGAAGTGTTGCTGGTGTTCTTGGTATTGGCGGAGTTGTAGGGCAACTTGCGAACGGAGTAAGTATTGGTGGAGAATCTTCTCATTCTGTTTCAAAAACATATTCTCAACAACGAGTTATAGCAATACCGCCTCATGGAAATCGTAATATGACAGAAGAAAAGTGGGTCGAGGTTAATAAAACATATGAGCGATGGGGAAAAGCTGAACTTTTCGAGTATAATCCCTGTGTATGGCCTCACAATGAAGATGATTTAGGGTTAAAACGAGGTATTGTAAAGCGTGGAGAGTCTATAACTTTTAGCGAAAACAATTCTCCCTATAAGCGTGAGTACCTTATAACATATTCAACAGATGAATATTTTTCTTCATATTCCACTTTAAAAGCAGAAATCTACCTTCATCAAATTTTCGGAGTTTTCGCTTATTATTTTAAACCCGAGGATAAATATATAGACGGAATTGATGAAAACACCATTGTTGGTCGTTATGAATTAAGAAAATAATCTTATAACATGAGGTTGTGTGCCAAGATGCGTCACACAACCTCAACTTAGCAACCGAATTCTCCCTCCCTGCTGGGTTATGACCCAGCAGGGAGGGAAACAGAAAGTAAAAAACAAGTCTTGACACAGTTTTGATTACACACCCGAAAATTCCGTACCCTCAAAAAATGCGGTCTTTTGCAAGGCCGCATTTCTTATGATGGTTTTCATTCCTATCTTTCTCTTGAGATAGAAGGATTCTCTTATTTCTTTTTCTTGAATTTCCGGTAGAGCTTCCACGCCAGCAGAGCTCCATCGAAAGCTCCCATACCAATAGACATCATACTTTGCAGTCTCTTGCCTCTGCTTGCGTCTTTCTTGAAGGCGTCAGGCTTGGTGAAGAGAGAGATCCACAGGGTCTTGATCTTCTTGTCGTCTGCCTCTATGCTTTTGCGAAGTGCTTCCTTGCGCAGTCTGATGTCGTTGAGGCTGTTATACTGTGGGCAACTATTGTCGTCGTCCAGGTATCTGTTGTCATTGTTTGGCTCATTTGTCATCATCATGCTCTTTATTTATTTTTGCATAAGCAGGCTGGCTAAGAATTTCACGAGTGGCTTTTCAATCCATTGATGTCGGAAAAGGATGAAGAGAACCAGTATCAATAAGTATGCTCCCGCCACGATGCAGAATGCAGGTGCCAAGCCTACGTAATCAGCCATGGCGAATGCGGCAGCAAACGAAAGATATATCAGAGCCAAGGTGAGGAGAGTCAGCAGCAGCGATCCCATGATCAGTGCAGCGAGCAGGCTTACCACCTTGTCAGCTACATCGAGTTTCATATACTCAGATCTGAGCCCGATGTAATGCTTGAGCACCTCTACGAGTTGCCCGATGGTTTCTACATTCTTATCGCTCGAAAACATTCTTATCGCTTATTCAAGTAATAATATGTTGTACTTGTCGAAATCTCAGGGTAGTTGGGTGGGGCTTAAACCTCAGGGGCAACATCCTTGATATCGTCAACCAAGTCGTCAACGTCCTTGCGTGTCAACTTGATGTCGTGCTTCTTGCAGAAATCTTCTACAGCTCCAGCAATCTTGCTGCGGGTATCCTCACCCTTCTCAGGAGCAAAAATCATACCGAGTGCTGTACCAGCGATAGCGCCACCGAGGAATGCGCCAATGTAACCTAATGCCTTCATAATCTAAAAGTTTTAAATGTTATACAATATATTTATGAAATTGTGTGATGGCGATGGCATTTTGGAGTTTTTGCGTCCAGATGCACTTATTTCGCTTATCATTTGCAAATATACGAATTATTCTTCAAAAAACAAGCTTTTAAGTCTTAATATTTCGTTAAAAATGTTGTTTTACGTAATGTTTAACAATCTTTATGCTGAAAACGTTTCTTTCTTTGGGATATATTTTGTATTTTCGCAGAATAAAAGCGTAAGGCTATGTGTTGCCCCTATATATAATAAGGTGTAGGCTGAACTCAAGTTGGGACGGCACCTATATATAATAAGGTGAAGCAATATAAAATATTTAAGTAAACACAAATACAATTTTAGAAAAGATTATGAAGAAATTATCAGTTTTGAGCTTAGGATTGTGTGCTGTTCTGGCACTCGCAAGTTGTGGTACATCTAAGGAAAGTGCCTACAAGAAGGCATACGAGAAGGCACAGCAGCAGGAGGCTCAGCAGGAACCAGCTGTTCAGGAACCAGTAGTTACTCCATTGGAAACAACAACTCCTACAGAGAGCACAACTACAGAAGTTGATAATGCTACTGTTCGCCAGGAGAATGTAGATCTCATCTCTGGTTCTGGTCTGCAGAACTTCAGCGTAGTAGTAGGTTCTTTCTCTCTGAAGGCTAATGCTGAGGGATTGGCTAGCACTCTGAAGAGCGCTGGTTATGATTCTCAGATCGTTTACTACAGTGCACGTAACTTGTATCGTGTCATTGCTTCTACATTCGTAGATAAGGCTGGTGCAGTAAAGAGCCGCAACGAGCTCCGCGCTGGCAAGTATCCAGATGCTTGGTTGCTTATGAAGAAGTAATTTTCACGTTTCACATAGAAGATTAGAAATTTCGTAACTGAATGCGAATTTTATCTATAGACTACGGTAAGAAACGTACCGGACTGGCAGTTACCGACCCATTGCAGATCATTGCTAATGGGTTGGCAACTGTTGCTACGCCCGAACTTTTCGAATTCTGCGAAGCCTATATCCAGAAGGAGCAGGTGGAGCGCATCGTCATCGGTAAGCCTACCCAGCCCAATGGGCAGCCTAGCGAGAACCTGGCGCGTGTGGAGAATTTCTTCAATCGCTGGCGCAAGGCTCATCCCGAGGTGCCTATCGAGTACTACGATGAGCGCTTTACGTCGGTTTTGGCACATCGTGCCATGATAGACGGCGGCGTGAAGAAGAAGACGAGAAGAGAAAACAAGGGATTGGTAGATGAGATAAGCGCTACCATCATATTACAAGACTTTATGCAATCAAGAAGATGATTTTACCAATTTATATTTATGGTCAGCCAGTATTGAGAAAAGTGGCTGAAGATATCACCCCCGATTATCCTGAGTTGAAGGAATTAATCAATAATATGTACGAGACTCTCGATTCGAGCAATGGCATCGGTCTGGCTGCGCCTCAGATTGGCTTGGCTATCCGCCTGGTTGTCATCGATCTCGATGTGCTCAGCGATGATCTCCCTGAGTATAAGGGATTCCGTCATGCCTTCATCAATCCTCATATCCTGGAGTATGATGAGGAGGCTGAGAAGGATTCTTCTGATGAGGGATGTCTCTCTATTCCTGGCATCAATGAGAAGGTGGTTCGTCCTACCCGCATCCATGTGAAGTATATGGATGAGCAGTTCCAGGAGCATGATGAGTGGGTGAGCGGCTACTTGGCTCGCGTGATGCAGCATGAGTTCGATCACCTGGAGGGCACGATGTTCGTTGACCGCGTGTCTCCTCTCCGTAAGAACATGATAGCTGGCAAGCTCAAGAACATTATCAAGGGTAAGTTCCGCTGCAGCTATCGTACCAAGATTCGTCGATGAAAAAGTTTATTTTCACTTTTGTGCTGGTGCTGGCTACTTTGTCAGCATCGGCGCAATATAGAGTTGACCGCCTCGTTACGGCGGGAAGAAGTGCGCTCTTCTACGAGGACTTCGTTCTTTCTATCAAGTATTTTAATCTAGCCATTGGTGCCAAGCCTTATCTCTATGAGCCTTGGTATTACCGCAGTGTGGCCAAGTTTAATCTCGATGACTATATGGGTGCCGAGAGTGATGCCTCAGAGGCTATCAACCTCAATCCGTATATCAACGATATCTACGACTTGCGTGCCATCTGCCGCATCCGTCAGCAGCGTTATGATGATGCCATTGCCGACTATAATTCTGCCATCCGACTGGAACCTCGCAACCGCAACTACTGGTTCAACCGTGCGCTCTGCCAGATGGAGGCGAAGAACTACGACAAGGCGCAGCTGGAACTTGATACGGTCATCACCAAGTGGAAGGATTATTCGAATGCCTACTCCCTGAAGGCTGAGGTGTATCTGCATCAGAAGGATACGGTGCAGGCTGAGAAATGGCTCGACCAGAGCCTGAAGCTGAATCCATACGATGGTGATGCCTGGATTACACGTGCCTATATGGCGCTTGCCCGGAAGGAATGGAAGGTGGCTGATGAGGCGCTCACCAAGTCGCTTCACTTCAAGCCGAACAATGTAAACAGTTACATCAACCGGGCATTGGCTCGTATCAACATCAACAATTTACGAGGTGCGATGAGCGACTATGATGCCGCTATCGACCTGGATCCGCACAACTTCCTCGCTCACTACAACCGTGGATTGATGCGTGTGCAGTTGGGTGATGACAACCGTGCCATCACCGATTTCGACTTCGTCATCAAGATGGAGCCGAAGAACTTCATGGCGATATTCAACCGTGCGCTGCTGCATGACAAGACGGGAAACCTGAAGGCGGCTATCCGCGATTATACTACGGTAATCAATCAGTTTCCTAATTTCTGGACGGGTCTTTCCGCCCGTGCTCATTGCTATCGCCGACTGGGTATGACGGCGAAGGCTGAGCTGGATGAGTTCCGTATCTTCAAGGCGCAGATGAACAAGCATCTCGGTATCCAGCCTCGCTGGAGTGCGAAGACCAAGAAGGAGATGCGCAAGCGTTCGGAGATAGACCCAAACAAGTTCGCTTCCATTGTGGTGGATGATGAGCCGAAGTATGAGCATAACTACAAGAGCGAGTATCGTGGAAGAATCCAGAACCGCCAGGTAGAGACTGCCTATCTGCCGATGTTCCAGCTCTCTTACTTCCCTAACACTCAGAATGTAAGTGGGGTACAGGCTTTCGACAAGGATGTGGAGGCGCTGAACCAGAAGATGAAGGACAAGGTTTATATCGTATGTTCCAAGGAGCAGTTGGATGAGAACAGTTCTATGAAGATCTTCTCTCTCATCGATAAGCTTTCGGCAGAACTGAGTGTGGCGAAGGATATTGAGCAGAAGAAGGCGATATTGATGCGTCGTGCCATCGCTCATAGCGTATTGCGCGATTTCGAGGCTGCCATCAGCGATTTCACCTATTATCTCTCGCTGGATGATAAGAATGCACTGGCTTACTGGCAGCGTGCCGTCTGTCAGGCTGAGATGGATGAGTTCAACAAGGCTCAGGGCAAGGGAGTGGTGAATATCCATTCTGCCGAGGCTGATTTCAGCGATGCCATCCGCCTGAACAGCAACAATGCCTACATCTATTATAACAGAGGTAATCTGCATGCCGGAAGAAACGAGCTTTCCAAGGCGATAGATGATTATACCATTGCGCTGAAGATAGACAACCGTCTGGCTGAGGCATATTATAATAGAGGTATCGCACGTGCCAAGAGTGGCAACAAGCAGGCTGGTATCCAGGATCTCTCGAAGGCTGGAGAGCTGGGCTTGTATGATGCCTACTCGGTAATCAAGCGATTGAATAAGGCGAAATAAGTGCTTGAACAAGATGAAATAATAATAAAAAAATCCCGCAGAGCAAAATTCTGCGGGATTTTTTTGTAACATTGATTTTTATGCTTTCCAATACGATTGGTTTTATATTTTCTTTAAACCAATTTATATTCTCGTAACCTGCTTTACGCCTTTTACGGCGCTCAGTTTCTTGATGAGTGCATCCGTCTTGCCGGCATCATCAATCATTACCGTAACATTGCCCGAGAACAGGCCGTCCTTGGATGAGATGTTGATGCCTCTCATCACGAGCTTATCCTCTTTCGAGATGATGTTGGTGATGTTGCTCACGATGCCGATATCATCATTTCCGATGATTCTCAGGGTGATGGCATACTTCGATGTACCCTTTCCGCTCCATTTCGCCTTTACGATGCGATAACCGAAACGGCGGCGCAGCTCCTTGGCGTTAGGACAGTCGATGCGGTGGATCTTGATGCCCTTGCTGATGGTTACGAATCCGAAGATAGGGTCGCCGTAGATAGGGTGGCAGCAGTGGGAGAGCTCGAAGTCGATGCCCTTCAGGTGTTCGTCAATCACCAGTACGTCGTCGCTCTGCTTCAGCAGTTCCTCGGTAGGGTTCTCGAACTCGAAGTTCTCGGCACTTTCGGCAGGCTTGTTGGTGTTGCTGAGGTTGAGATCGTGGTCACGCTCTTCGATGTATTTCTCCACCACGGTGTTCACGTCGAGTTTCTCTTCCGCCACATCCTTGTAGAAATCAGAGTTCTCCTTGTATCCCATCTTCTTGATGATGCGCGCCATGGTGCTCTCGTCAATCTCTATCTTGCGGTTCTTGAATCGGCGCTCCAGCAGTTCCTTGGCATAGAGTCCGTCCTTCTTCTGCGTTTCCTTCAGGGCGAGTCGGATCTTTGCCTTTGCCTTGGATGTCTGCACGATGTTGAGCCATTCTCTTCTAGGCTTCTGGTTGCTCTGGGTGATGATTTCCACCTGGTCGCCCGAGTGCAGTTCCTGTCGGAAGGTTACCGCCTTGCCGTTGATCTTTCCGCCCACGCAGGTGTTGCCGATGCGAGAGTGGATGTAGTAGGCGAAGTCGAGCACCGTGGCTCCTTTCGGGAAGTTCAGCAGGTCGCCCTTAGGGGTGAACACATAAACCTCGTCTTCCTTCAGGTCGGTGGTAAACTGGTCCATCAGCTGCAGGTCGTCGTTGTTTTCCAGGGCGGCACGGATGTTGGCAAGCCATTCGTCAATGCCTCCTTCTCCCTGCTTGATGCCCTTGTATCGCCAGTGTGCAGCCAGTCCGTGTTCGGCGATATCGTCCATTCTTTCGGTTCTGATCTGGACTTCTACCCATTTCTTCTCCGGTCCCAGTACGGTGGTGTGCAGACTCTCGTATCCGTTGCTCTTAGGCACGCTGAGCCAGTCGCGCATACGCTTTGGGTTCGGCTGATACATATCTGTAATCAGGGCGAAGGTCTGCCAGCACTGCATATATTCCTTCTCTCTAGGTGCGTCGATGATGATTCGGATGGCAAAGAGGTCATATACACCTTCGAAGGCGCACTTCTGCTTCTTCATCTTCTGCCAGATGGAGTGGATGCTCTTGGTTCTTCCCTTCATGTGATATTTCAGTCCGGCAGCATCGAGCTTCTCCTTAATAGGCTGGATGAATCGGGCGATATAGGCATCACGCGAAGCCTTGGTGGCATTCAGCTTCTCCTTGATCATATAGTAGGCATCGTGCTCCAGATACTTCAGGCTCAGGTCTTCCAATTCGCTCTTCAGCTTGTAGAGACCCAGCTTGTGGGCGAGTGGGGCATAGAGGTAGCTGGCTTCCTCGCTCACCTCGTGCTTTGCCTCCTTCTGGTCGGTATCACGTATCTGTCGCATCACGTTCACGCGGTCGGCTATCATGATGAGGATTACGCGCATGTCTTCTGAGAAGGAGATGAGCAGGTTGCGGAAGTTCTCGCTCTCGATGATCGGGTTGCGCTTGTAGAGATCGTGAATGCGGAGCAGTCCGCTGATGATATGCGCCACGCTGTCGCCGTATTTCTTCTGGATGTCTTCGATGGTCTGATAGCCGTCGATGACGCTGGTCTGCATCAGGATGGCGATGATGCCGTCTCTTTTCAGACCGATTTCGTTCACTGCGATTTCTGCTGTCTGCAGGGCTGCGAGTATAGGGTTCATGCCGAAGACGTTGCGCTTGATCTGGTGGTTGATGAAGGCATGCTGTATGTCTTCACGCAGATGCTGCTCATCGCCAGGCTTGAATGTGTCGCCCACGGCGGTTCTCAGGCGCTCCAGGATTTGGAGTGTCTGTTCCTTTTCTTCGGATGTGAATTTAAAAGGTGTTTCGTTCATTGTCGTTCCCTCCCGTTGATTATATATTATTGAGTTGTTATAACTCGTCTATCCATTTCTGACCTGATTTTGTGTTAAGCCAGATGGCGAAGCAGGTTCCTATCAAGGCTCCTAGCCCCATAAATATAGTATATAGTTCCATATTGTTTCTTATTTATCGTTATACTTCATAACTCTGTTTGCACTATACGCAAATACAAAAGCTGCTATAGCTCCAAGTACAAGGCAGAGTATATTATTTACTCCCATCTCGTCTCCGGTAATCATTGGAGATAATCCGCCTATACCGGTTCCGCTGATGAACAAGTTAGATACCCCATAGAGGTAATGTGATAGCCCCGACCTTCGGTCGTGCTCCTTTGATAATTTACTAACCATGTCGCAATATTCCATTTTAAATTTGACAAACAATGGCGTTTCAGCGTTAAAAAACGCGTACTTTGTTAAATTTTCAATGCAAAGGTACAAAAAAAAGCGGAAATATTTCTGATTATCAGAAAAAACTATTATCTTTGTAGCACATATAGTGTAAATTTAACATAAATATGGTATTATGAATCAGCAAGATCTAAACCAAATCGCTGCTCGCGGCATCTCCGAGCAGCAGATTGAACACCAGTTGGAACAAATCAAGAATGGCTTCCCATTCCTCAAGCTCGAGGGTGCGGCTGCCATCGGTAAGGGTATCATGGCTCCTACAGCTCAGGAAGTAGAGGACTACGAGAAAGCGTGGAACGACTACAAGGCTGAGGGTCACAAGATTGTGAAGTTCGTACCTGCTTCAGGTGCGGCTAGCCGTATGTTCAAGAATATGTTTGCGTTCCTGGATGCTCCATACGATGTTCCTACTACTGACTTTGAAAAACAATTCTTCGAGAATATCAAGAAGTTTGCTTTCCGCAAGGCACTCTGCGATAAGTGTCATGTAAACAACGAGAAGGGCATCATGTGCCTCATCAAGAAGGGCGATTACAAGGCTGTCGTGGCTAATCTCCTCAAGCCAGAGGGATTGAACTATGGTCAGTTGCCTAAGGGATTGCTCCAGTTCCACGAGTATGAGGATGAGGTTCGCACTCCGATGGAGGAGCACCTGGTAGAGGCTGCGCTCTATGCAAGCAGCAACGGCGAGGCAAACGTTCACTTCACCGTTTCTCACGACCACCTGGAATTCTTCAAGCAGATGGTAGCTGAGAAGGCAGATAAGTATGCACAGCGCTACGGCATCAAGTATAACATCTCTTTCTCAGAGCAGAAGCCTAGCACAGATACCATTGCTGCCAATCCGGATAATACTCCATTCCGCAACGAGGATGGATCTTTGCTGTTCCGTCCAGGCGGTCATGGCGCTCTCATCGAAAACCTCAACGAGATTGATGCTGATGTAGTATTCATCAAGAACATCGATAATGTGGTTCCTGATCGCCTGAAGGCAGAGACTGTTACCTGGAAGCAGGTGATTGCAGGTGTATTGGTTACTTTGCAGAAGCAGGCATTCGATTACTTGAAGGTATTGGATTCCGGACAGTACAACCACGAGAAGCTGGAGGAGATTATCCGCTTCGTTCAGCGCGACCTCTGCTGCCGCAAGGCTGATATCAAGGAGCTGGAGGATGCCGAACTGGTTATCTATCTGCGCAAGAAGTTGAACCGTCCTATGCGTGTCTGCGGTGTCGTTAAGAACGTAGGCGAGCCTGGTGGTGGTCCATTCCTTACCTATAACCAGGATGGCACTGTAAGTCTTCAGATTCTGGAGAGCTCACAGATTGATAAGAACAACGAGGAGTATATGAAGATGTTTACCGAGGGTACTCACTTCAACCCAGTAGATCTCGTCTGTGCAACCAAGGATTACCAGGGCAATGCCTTCGATCTTCCTAAGTTCGTAGATCCATCTACCGGTTTCATCTCAAGCAAGAGCAAGAACGGTAAGGACTTGAAGGCCTTGGAGTTACCAGGTCTCTGGAATGGTGCGATGAGCGACTGGAATACCGTATTCGTAGAGGTTCCTCTCGGCACATTCAACCCAGTGAAGACCGTGAACGATCTGCTCCGCGACCAGCATCAGGCCGTAGAGGGTGGCATCAAGCACGAGCATCATCACGGCGAGGATGGCTGCTGCGGCAAGCACTAATCCCACGGATATAGATACGATAAAGGCTCAATCTCCGATTCTTCAGTCGAGGATTGAGCCTATATTGTTTTGTTAAGAGTAGAGGTTTAGAAATCGTAGAAACTTATCTAGCTGCGAGATAACAAACCTGCAAGGACTAGATCTTGGCGCTTCCTTGATTTCACTCTTAAAGGATTCTTGATGTACATGCTATCCAGGATAGCTGTACCAGATGATTGATTGAACCAAAATTCTTGTTTCTTTTCTATTATTGGATCCTAGCTTTTTCGGGAGATTTCCTGGAGTTTGGCTTTCCGATAATACTTTTTTGCTTGAATTCTAGTTGTACCAGATTTCTCCGCCCAATAAAGTTGGATACTCTTCTGACGTTGTTCTTTCTACAGGAGCTGTAATCTCTACATACTCACCATACTTCTTTGCTTTACTCTGCATAATTAAAAAGGTTTTTGTTGATTTATTAAACTTCGTATTTTATCTATGTTTCTTACGGCTGGGAATGTGCAATCGATTGCAACAAATTTTGCTTTCTTGCTCAAGATAACTACTTTTCATGCTGCAAAGATAAGAAAAATATCGGTACGATGATTTTTTTGTCCCAAAAACGTCTATGAATTAAACTTTTTTAATTAAAACCGAATATTATCTGCAAAAATATGCGCTTTTCTCGTAACTTATTGAAAAAGAGCACCTACCTTCCGAAGAGGTAAGTGCTCCTGAGTAAAAGAATTAAATTTTACACATCTTATGCCGTAATCTCTCCTGCAAGCGATTGCTTCAGCATCTCCCTTACCTTGCGATTGTCATCAAATCTGCCTTGCAGATACATCATCTTCGTTACCATCGCCTCTACCGTAGAGTCGTGGCCGCTGATTACGTGAGCAGTCTTCAACTGGAATCCGGCGCCGTATCTCTCCATCTCCACGCTACCTGTCAGGCACTGGCTGATGTTCACGATGTTCACGCCTCGGTGGGCAGCTTCGTCCAGCAGTCGCATAATCCATGGAGTATGAGGGGCGTTTCCCGAACCGAAGGTACGCATCACGATGCCTCGCAGATCCGGCGATTCCATCACGTGGCGCACGATGTTGTCCTGAATGCCCGGAAAGAGACTGAACACAATCACGTTCGGGTCGAGTCTCAGGTGGGGTATCATCGGCTTGTCGTAATCCGGAGTGAGGATGTGGTGCTTGTGATACTGGAAATTGATGCCCACATCGCAGAGATGCGGATAGTTGAACGATTCGAAGGCGTGGAATCCCTCGGCATTGATCTTGATGGCGCGGTTGCCTCTGATCAGCTTGCCGTTGAAGAAGATGCATACCTCCGGCACCATCGGTCTGCCGTTCTCGTCCTTTGCCGATGCTATCTCGATGGCTGTCATCAGATTCTCCTTGCCGTCGGTACGCAGTTCGCCGATAGGCAGCTGGCTACCGGTCAGGATCACCGGTTTGGTCAGGTTCTCAAGCATGAAGCTCAGGGCCGATGAGGTGTATGCCATCGTATCCGTGCCGTGCAGAATCACGAATCCGTCGTAGTCATTATAGTTGTTGGCTATCATGCTCACGATTTTTGCCCATCTCATCGGGTCCATGTCGCTGGAGTCGATGGGTGGGTCGAATTTTCGCACGTCGATTTCTGCCTGGATGAGTTTAAACTCGGGCATGGATGAGACGAGATGGTTGAAGTCGAGCGGTTCCAGCACGCCTGTCACCGGGTCTTTTCCCATGCCGATGGTACCTCCCGTGTAAATGATGAGAATCTTTGGTGTTGCCATTTTCTTTGTTTCTTTACATTTTGTCACTTTTTCGGCTGCAAAGATACGGAAAATATTTGTTTTTCCAAAACTTATCGGCTAAAAAAGCACTTCCTTTTTGCAAAGTGTTATGGATTATCGCTCAGAAAGCAGATGAAGACTT
This sequence comes from Segatella sinensis, assembly GCF_040095255.1. Classification (NCBI taxonomy): domain Bacteria; kingdom Pseudomonadati; phylum Bacteroidota; class Bacteroidia; order Bacteroidales; family Prevotellaceae; genus Segatella; species Segatella sinensis. The sequence continues at coordinate 15,976 of NZ_JBBNGE010000006.1, forward strand.
CAATATGTCACCATTTTCACCCCCGAAAATCCCCTTATATAAATAGGTATTAGCAAAGTTTAGCAAAATAAATGCATTTTTATTCGCTTGTTACAAAAAGAAATAGTACTTTTGCACACGATTTAATAAAAATACTAAGTTGTTATGGTAAAAATCACATTCCCAGACGGATCTGTTCGTGAGTACGAGCAGGGCGTTACTGGCTTACAAATCGCCGAGAGCATCTCACCGGCTCTCGCTCGCAACGTTGTATCTTGCGGTGTCAATGGTGAGACAGTAGAGTTGGATCGTCCTATCAATGAGGACGCAAGTGTAGAACTTTACAAGTTTGAGGATGAGCAGGGCAAGCATACCTTCTGGCATACTTCAGCCCACTTGCTCGCAGAGGCTCTTCAGGAGCTTTATCCAGGCATCCAGTTTGGTTTCGGTCCAGCTGTAGAGAGCGGTTTCTTCTACGACGTGATGCCTGCTGAGGGTCAGGTGATCTCAGAGAATGATTTCGCTAAGATCGAGGCTAAGATGATGGAGCTCGCCAAGAAGAACGAGCCTGTGGTTCGCAAGGAGATTGCTAAGGCTGATGCGCTCGCTGAGTTCAAGGCAGATGGTCAGCAGTACAAGTGCGAGCACATTGAGCAGGACTTGGAGGATGGTACCATCACCACATATACCCAGGGCAATTTCACCGACCTTTGCCGTGGTCCTCACTTGCTGAACACTGGTCTTATCAAGGCTGTGAAGATTACAAGTGTGGCTGGTGCTTTCTGGCGCGGTGATGCCAAGCGCGAGCAGATGACCCGTATCTATGGTATCAGCTTCCCTAAGAAGAAGATGCTCGATGAGTACCTGGTTGTTCTCGAAGAGGCTAAGAAGCGCGACCACCGTAAGATCGGTAAGGAGATGGAACTCTTCATGTTCTCTGAGCGTGTAGGTAAGGGTCTTCCTATCTGGTTGCCAAAGGGCACACAGCTCCGCCTCCGCTTGCAGGAGCTGCTTCGTTCGCTCCTGAAGCCTTATAACTATCAGGAGGTTATCTGTCCTGGTATCGGCGGCAAGAGCCTCTATGTTACATCTGGTCACTATGCTCACTATGGCAAGGATGCATTCCAGCCTATCCAGACTCCGGAGGAGGATGAGGAGTATATGCTCAAGCCAATGAACTGTCCTCACCACTGCGAGGTCTACGCCCGTAAGCCTCGTTCTTACAAGGATCTTCCTTTGCGTATCGCCGAGTTCGGTACCGTGTTCCGTTATGAGAAGAGCGGTGAGCTCCACGGTCTGACCCGTGTTCGTACATTTACTCAGGATGATGCTCACATCTTCGTTCGTTCAGATCAGGTAAAGTCTGAGTTCGAGAACGTAATCGATGTAATCCTGAAGGTATTCAAGATCTTCGGTTTCGAGAACTACGAGGCACAGATTTCTCTCCACGATCCTAAGGATACCGAGAAGTACATCGGTTCAGAGGAGATTTGGGCAGAGAGCGAGAATGCTATCCGCGAGGCTTGCAAGGAGAAGGGCCTTGAGACACGCGAGGAGGTTGGCGAGGCTGCCTTCTATGGTCCTAAGCTCGACTTCATGGTGAAGGATGCCATCGGCCGTCGCTGGCAGTTGGGTACCATCCAGGTGGATTACAACTTGCCAGAGCGCTTCAAGCTGGAATATACAGCGGAGGATAACTCAAAGAAGACTCCTGTGATGATTCACCGTGCACCATTCGGTTCACTGGAGCGTTTCACAGCCGTTCTCATCGAGCACACAGCCGGTCACTTCCCATTGTGGTTGACTCCAGACCAGGTTGCTATTCTTCCTATCTCAGAGAAGTTCAACGACTATGCTCAGAAGGTACGTCAGTACTTCGACAAGCAGGGTGTTCGTGCCTTGGTTGATGACCGTAACGAGAAGATTGGCCGCAAGATTCGTGACAACGAGTTGAAGCGTGTGCCTTACATGGTTATCGTAGGTGAGAAGGAGAGTGCCGAGGGCCTCGTTTCCATGCGTAAGCAGGGTGGTGGCGAGCAGGCTACCATGAGCATGGAAGAGTTTGCTCAGCGCATCAACGCCGAGGTTGCAGAGCAGCTGAAGGCAGCTGAAGAGTAAAAATAAGATATAAATCCGCAGGTTTCTTTGGAAATCTGCGGATTTTTTTAAAATAACCCGCTGAAAATTTGGTGGTTTCACGGAAAATGCGTAACTTTGCAGCCGTTTAATCAAAAAACGTTGAATATATCGAATAGTTAATGAAAAATGACAAAATGAAAAATCAGTACCGCGTAAACGAACAGATACGCGTACGTGAAGTGAGAGTAGTAAGTGAAGGCGGAGCTGAAGTGATGCCTACACGTAAAGCGTTGGACTTGGCACGTCAGCAAGAGCTTGACTTGGTCGAGATATCTCCTAATGCCCAACCACCAGTTTGCCGTATTGTTGACTATTCTAAGTTCCTTTACCAGCAGAAGAAACATGCTAAGGAAATGAAACAGAAGCAGGTGAAGGTGGAGACCAAGGAGATCCGTTTCGGACCTCAGACCGATGAGCACGACTATCAGTTCAAGCTCAAGCACGCTAAAGAGTTCCTCAACGAGGGTAACAAGGTACGTGCATACGTATTCTTCCGTGGTCGTTCTATTCTCTTCAAGGAGCAGGGTGAGGTTCTCCTTCTCCGTTTCGCCAATGATTTGGAGGAATGCGGTAAGGTAGAGCAGATGCCAAAGCTCGAAGGTAAGAAGATGTTCCTCTACATGAGTCCTAAGAAGGCCGGTACAGCTAAGAAGAGCCAGCAGAAGATGGACCGTGAGAAGCGAGAGGCTGAAGCTAAGGCTATTGCTGATGCAGAGCGCGCTGCCAATGCCGAGAAGAATGGCTTGCTCGCCAATGCCAAAGGCGGCGATGCCCTGAAGAAACTCGCAGAGAGTTCAGAGGAGGCCTAGTTCCCCTCTCACCCCCGTCCCGAGCGATTCCATCGCTCGTCCGTATTAAGAAAAAAAAGATGCGTAACGCCCTGGTATATGCGTTGCCATCGCTATAATAAATAACAATTTAAAATTAAAAGTAAAAATGCCAAAAGTAAAGACTAATTCCGGCGCAAAGAAGAGATTCCGTTTCACCGGTACAGGTAAGATTAAGCGTCATCACGCTTTTCACAGTCACATCTTGACTAAGAAGACAAAGAAGCAGAAGAGAAATCTCCTCGGCGAGACTCTCGTAGACCGTTCAAACTTGAAGCAGGTTCGCGACTTGCTCTGCCTTCGTTAATTATTAACTTTTTAGTCGAACTTTTAAAGAAAAAAAATTATGCCAAGATCAGTAAATCACGTTGCATCTAAAGCAAAGAGAACAAAAATCTTGAAGCTCACTAAGGGTTACTATGGAGCTCGCAAGAATGTATGGACAGTAGCTAAGAACACTTGGGAGAAGGGTCTTACCTATGCTTATCGCGATCGTCGTAACAAGAAGCGCACATTCCGCGCATTGTGGATCCAGCGTATCAACGCTGCTGCTCGCCTCGATGGTATGAGCTACAGCCAGTTGATGGGTGCTCTTCACAAGGCTGGTATCGAGATCAACCGTAAGGTTCTCGCTGACCTCGCTGTTAATAACCCAGAGGCTTTCAAGGCTATCGTTGCTAAGGTGAAGTAATTTGAAAGATTTTTAAAGGAATCCTCAGTTATCTTTGATAGCTGAGGATTTTTCTTTTTTCAGGTATTCCTATGTTCCCGTTATGAAGCAAAATAAAAATCCCCAGCTATCCATCAAAAGATAGCTGGGGATCTTATCATTTATAAGCCTTTCGGACTTTATAAACTCTCCGCTTTACTTGATCAATTCAAGACCTGCCTCAAACTTGGTAGTCTTATCCATGATGGCAGGAAGCTGGTTGACAACAGTCTCCAAAATCTTGAATTGTGCCAAATCATCCTTGTCCATACCTGTAGTAGGAATCTTGTTAACCTGAGCAGAAAGCATGGCGATGATAGGAGCAACGAAATCCTTGTCAACATAGAAATATACCTTGTTGGCTGCTGGATAAGATACGTGTACTGGAATACCGGTCTTAAACTGATCCAACATGCCGGCTACCATAGCCTGCTCCTGAGCATCGTCGATGTCTTCTGTAATCTTGGCTGTGTTCAGGAACAAGGTAATCATATTCTCGTTAACCACCTTGTATGTAGCGTAATCGTTAGCTACCTTCCAGTCGTTGTCATCAGCCTCTTCCTTGTAGGTTGCAGAAATCTGACCCTTCTCATTGAAGGTTACATCCTGCAGAACGCTTCTGAGCTGGCTGTTGAGCAGCATTGGAACCATTGAGATGGCATCCTTTACTGGATATGGCTCATCAAAGAGACCTGGAATTTCGATAACTGCATCGTTAGAACCTTCCCAGTTTAATACTATTGAACCTGTTGCCTGGTAAGTTGTTGGATCCATACCAGCCTCCTGTACCTTCCAGGTGCCTTCAATCTTCTCGTTGCGCTTGAAATCATTCTCATTGTTGTCATCATCGCTGCTACAAGCAGTGAAGAAGCCAAGGGTGCAAACCATGGCCATCAAATAAATAAACTTTTTCATTTTCTTCTCTTTTTTTGTTAATGAATAATTGTTTTTTTTTATCTTTTTATCTCTCTTTGGCTATATATATTTTGGCTAAATATATTAATGTACGCGTACATTATTATATAGATAGCTTCAGCAGAATATGATCTGTTACTTCAGCTGATACGTGATACCTACGCTGCCGTAGATAGGATACATCGTCTGCTCGATGGTCTCGAAATCTTTCTTGAAGATACCATTTAAGCCCCAGCTCAGATCAGCACAGATGCCCCAGCGGTTGTTCAATCGCCAGTCTATTCCGAAATCTACGCCCACCTGCCAGTTGCGCATATCGTCGCTGAAATCGTAATCACCACGTTCGCCTTCATCATGACCCAACTTTACCTTCTGTCCGGTAGGATCGCCCTTAGGATGACCTTCCTCCTGGCGGCGCAGGTAACCATCGTATGCCCAGCCCTCAAACTTCTTTGATGTTACATAGCTAACATACGGACCCAACTTGAAGCGGAGGTTGTCGCAAATGTCGTATGTAGCCTGCAATGGTACTGTGATAAGACTCATGTCTACCTTCGTAACCACGTTGCCTGTAAATATACCTTTCAGTTCTTCTCCTCCACGTACTATTCTCATATAATAGTTTTTTACGCCTGCATCAATCTTCATGCCCTTGTTTTCAAAGTGCAGACCTCCAACGAATCCCCATTTGCCTGTAAGTGGGTGATAAGCATCGATACCCAGACTGAAGTTAGGTTGCAGGGTATAGCTGTGCAGTGTACGGATGGTAGCAGGAAGACCGATAGGGGCTGTGCCTCCAATATTATACGCCACGCGAGCCTGATACTGGTAGCCGTGAAGATATTTGTTCCACGAGGTGAGCTTGCTTTCTTCTACCTGCTTGTGCTCCTCAGTCTTCTGATTTTCATTTTCTTCTGCCCATGTAGCAGTGCCCCATGTCAGCAGGAGAGCTAATATTGTTATCTTCTTCATTATATAGTTTCCTCCTTAGCTTATTTGCAAATCAACTTGAAACTGTCTATCCAAAGGGTACTGCCTACGGCACCCAGGAAGTTAGCTCCATCGGAACTGGACGAACTGACTATAGTGAGACTGTAGCCACCATTCTTCAACTTGATTGGGTCTATGGCTTTCTCATACTCGAAATCTACGCTGAAGTGATGCCATTCCGGTGTGTTTCCAATGGCAACTTTTCCGTTGTCATCATGGGTTTCACCTACCAGGGCAAGTGCTACTATCTGTTTGCTGGTCTGTACATTATCTCCGTAGAGCAATACGGCATTTCCCTTTTCATCGATGTTCTCATAGAGTACAGCATAGATGGTTCCGTAGTCATGGCGGTCAAGTTCCTTCATATTCTTGTCGGTGAATTTTTCGCCAGCCTGATACTTATACCATCCTTCTAACTTAGCAGGCTTGGCATCGAAACTGAATGGATGGCCAAACTTTGTTGCCTTCATCGCATCGCGCAGGGCATCGGTGGCATCAAACTGTCCGATGAAGAGGTTGCCGGCAGCGATAGGCTTGTGTACCATATCAGCGATCTTGCTTGTGCGTCGGGTTGTGAGTTGCACTCCCTTTCCCCTGTGTCCATCTTCTATCATCAAGGTAGGATATTCTTCCGGTTTAGATGAACTGTTACTCATTTTGAATCCAGAGTTTCCTGTTGCCCAGATGTCGAGTTTATTGCCGTTCCAGTTCTCTTGCCAGTTGTAGTATCCTTTGCTGAGGTATGCGTTTTCAAATTCGAATTCAATCTCGTTTGGCATGGTGGTCTGACCCTTCTTGATGCTCACCTGATAGGTACGGGTCCACTGCTTGTCTTCCGATGTAACCACGTATGTAACAGGACCTTTGGAGAAGTCGTGTACGCTTCCGCTTTCCGGCTGGATGGTGGCTCCCGGAGTGAGTCGGAACATCGGTGCCTGCTTCTTGAGACTGGCGAATGGCTTCATGGTGAATTCTATCTTGTCCTGGTCGCTCTGTACGTTGACGAGCGTATCCGAGGCGTTTGTGAACCACAGCTTCAGCCAGCTTCCTGGGTGGATGTATGCCTGCTCGATGTCGCATTCGGCATTGAGGGGTTCATTCTTGAAGCATGAACTGAGTGATAGGGCGCAAACCGTCGATAAAGATAGCGTTATAAATTTTCTAAAACCCATTGTCTTCATATCCTTTTCCTTTATTACATAAGAATCTCTATCTTTTGTTATAAGATTCTTTTCTTTATTATATATGAGCGTTATCTTTTTGGGATATCCGCTGATGATTCAATTTTCTGGTTGCAAAGTTACGCTGAAAACTTGAAAGCGCCAAACATTTTTCACTTTATTTGCATATTATTTATGTTTCTGATTATTTGTTAAATGGGCTAGGAAAAAAAGAAGACTGGGCATCCCTTTTGGAATGCTCAGTCTTCTTTTTAGAAATTTACATTGTCGCCACCGCCGCCTTCACTGTCTCCGGTGTTATCCTTTCCGGAGTCTCCTGATGGGGTGTTGCCGCCGGATGGATTGTCCTTGTCGGTGCCGCCGGATGTATCACCGGTATTGTCCTTATCGGTTCCACCTGAAGTTCCACCGCCTGAAGTTCCGCCGCCATTTTCCTTGTCTTCGATGCCGTTGTACTCGGTCATCTCCTCCATCTTGATGCCACTGAGCATCGGCTTTACTCGCTTGCCCTGGTCCATGACAGAGTAAGGTGAGTAGATGATGTACATGGCCTTGATGTTGGCTGAGGTGAACTTCTTGGCGCTTACGGCTGGGGAAGTTCTGATGCCGAGCTTGAAGCTTCCGAAGTTGTCGAGCACTACCTTGTTGCCTTCGGCGATGTTGGCGGAGATCTCTGTCATCAGGGCGTTGAAATCCGGCGTTAAAAAATGTCCTAACCTATTTAGGCTCTACGGATTTGCAATCCGCAGCAAAGGAGTATGCTTTTCCTTTTATTGGGGGATTACAAATCCCCCGGTGTTATAGGTCGAACCTTTTTTTACGGCGGATTTCAAATCCGCCGGGACGTCTAGCGGAAGATAGTTTCTTTGGATGCCTAGCGGAAGACTTTGCATCGATACCGTTAGGCGTTTCGACGGATTTGCAATCCGTCGTTTAAAAATGTCCTAACCTCTTTTGTGCTTTGGGGATTTGCAATCCCCATCAATAAGTAAAGCCTCGTAAAGTCTAATCCTCACCTTAATAAACACTAAAAAAGAAGAAAAAACTGCTAGATTTCTCCAAAAAACAAATAATTTCGACTCAAACAGCAAATTCTCACTTCAAAAGCACCATTGAATGAAGAAATATATTATCTTTGTACTTGTATATTCGCTTGAGCCAGTGATAAGCTACGATACATCAAGAAGTATCACAACCTATATGACTCATCCTGTTTTATGGAAATTTTAAAATCATCAAAATTATGGCTACAAAGAATACTACAACCAAAAACTTATATTTTGTGACAACCACTGTTGTTAATTGGGTCGATATTTTCAGTCGTCCCAAGTATAAACATATTATTATAGAATCTCTGGCTTTTTGTCAGAAGACTAAGGGATTGGAAATATACGCTTGGGTACTGATGCCCAATCATTTACATTTCATTATAGGGGCAGAGAATCTTGAACAGGTTCAAACTGTTCTCCGTGATTTCAAGAAGTTCACGAGTAAGAAAATTGTCGCAGAACTTCTGGAGGATATCCAGGAGAGTAGGAGAGAGTGGATGTTGCATCTTTTCAGACTGGCTGGGGAGAAGAATCAGAAAATCAGCAAGTATCATTTTTGGCAGGATGGGTGTTATACTGAAGTGATTTCATCGTTCAAGTTTTTCAAGCAGAAGTTGGATTATATTCATCAAAATCCGGTGAGAGCCGAGTTCGTGAGGTATCCTCAGGATTATCTTTATAGTTCTGCGATAGATTATGCAGGGGGTAGGGGATTGCTGGAAGTGATTGTTGTGAGGTAATCTTTTTGTTATTGATGGGGAGTTATGGGGGATTACAAATCCCCCGGTTTTCATAGGTCGAACCTTTTTTTTACGGCGGATTGCAAATCCGCCGGGACGCCTCGCGGAAGACTTTTCTCTGGATGCCTCGCGGAAGACAGTTTCTTTGGATGCCTAGCGGAAGACTTTGCATCGATACCGTTAGGCGTTTCGACGGATTTGCAATCCGTCGTTTAAAAATGTCCTAACCTTTTTGTGTTCTGGGGATTTGCAATCCCCAGCAATCAGTAATGCATTTCATCCCTCATCCATACACATTCGTCATCCACATCCCCCACCCACACAAAAAAAGGGGACTGAAATCTCAGAAATGAAATTTCAGTCCCCTTAAAATTTTTATTTAGCTAATGAATAGCAAATGCTTTATCTGCAGGAGATTAAGCCTTGCCTTCCATCTGAGCCTTCAACTTAGCAAGAGCATCGATGTCGCCGAGTGAAGTACCAGCAGCTACGTTGTTGATAGCTGGAGTCTCGTTCTTGCGGCCACCGTTACCACCACGCTTGTGAGCTGGCTTAGCGATTGGCTCGTCCTTGCCCTCCTCGAATGTACGAGAGTGAGAGAGGATGATACGCTTTGTCTCCTTAACGAACTCGATTACCTTGAAGTCGAGCTCCTCGCCCTTCTTAGCCATTGAGCCGTCCTCCTTGGTGAGGTGCTTTGGAGTAGCGAAGCCTTCGCCACCCTCTGCGAGAGCAACTACAGCACCCTTATCCATCATCTCAACGATGGTACCCTTGTGTACAGAACCTGGAGTGTAGATTGTCTCATACTCATCCCATGGGTTCTTCTCCAACTGCTTGTGGCCGAGGCTCAAGCGGCGGTTCTCCTTGTCAATCTCGAGAACTACTACGTCGATAGTAGCACCTACAGATGTGAACTCAGATGGGTGCTTAATCTTCTTAGTCCAAGAGAGGTCAGAGATGTGGATCAAGCCATCAACACCCTCCTCGAGCTCTACGAAGATACCGAAGTTAGTGAAGTTGCGAACCTTAGCAATGTGCTTGCTGCCGATAGGGAACTTAGTCTCGATGCACTCCCATGGATCAGCCTTGAGCTGCTTGATACCGAGGCTCATCTTACGCTCAGCGCGGTCGAGAGTCAGGATAACAGCCTCTACATCGTCGCCAACCTTCATGAAGTCGTTAGCTGAACGGAGGTGCTGGCTCCAAGACATCTCAGATACGTGGATCAAGCCCTCTACACCTGGAGCAATCTCAACGAATGCACCGTAGTCAGCCATAACCACTACCTTACCCTTCACGTGATCACCTACCTTGAGGTTTGGATCAAGTGCATCCCATGGATGTGGAGTAAGCTGCTTCAAACCGAGAGCGATACGCTTCTTCTCCTCATCGAAGTCGAGGATAACAACGTTGATCTTCTGGTCGAGAGCTACAACCTCGTGTGGATCGCTTACGCGACCCCAAGAGAGGTCTGTGATGTGGATCAAACCGTCAACACCGCCGAGGTCAACGAATACACCGTAAGTAGTGATGTTCTTAACGGTACCCTCGAGGATCTGACCCTTCTCGAGCTTGCCGATGATCTCCTTACGCTGCTGCTCGAGCTCCTGCTCGATGAGAGCCTTGTGAGATACAACGACGTTGCGGAACTCCTGGTTGATCTTTACAACCTTGAACTCCATTGTCTTGCCTACGAATACGTCGTAGTCGCGTATAGGGTGAACGTCGATCTGGCTTCCTGGCAAGAAAGCCTCGATGCCGAAGACGTCAACGATCATACCGCCCTTAGTGCGGCACTTGATGTAACCCTGGATGATCTCCTCGTTCTCGAGAGCAGCGTTAACACGCTCCCAAGACTTGCTGAGGCGAGCCTTCTTGTGAGAGAGTACCAACTGACCCTTTGTGTCCTCCTGGTTCTCTACGTAAACCTCAACCTTGTCGCCTACTTTGAGGTCTGGGTTGTAACGGAACTCTGAAGCTGGAATGATACCATCGCTCTTGTAGCCGATGTTTACGATAACCTCTTTCTTATCAACAGAGATTACGGTACCCTCAACCACCTGGTGCTCAGTTACCTTGTTAAGTGTTTCGTCATAGGCCTTCTCGAGGTCTGTTTTGCTGACGCCTGCGTTTGTGCCATTCTCGAACTCATCCCAATTGAAGTCGTCGAGTGGCTGTACGTTCTTAAAATTTGACATAAAAAATAATTAAAAAAATTAAATTAATAAAGTTTGACTTTATATATTGTTGAAATCGGGCGCAAAATTACTCATTTTCTTTGAGTTACAAGCATTTGTGTTTGTTTTTCTTCTGTTTATTAATGATATTTAACTAAATGGGGCGGTTTGAGGGCGAATCTTGTGCTTCCTACTTATTAATATATTGTGGAATATCTTCATCGGATTCTCTTCTTCGGATAACGCCGAAAAAACGGATTTTAACGATGGATAAAATTTCAGTTGCATGAATTTTGCGTTAAATTCATTAAAAAAAAGCACGGAAATGATGGTTATTACAAATATTTTGTTACCTTTGCCCTTGATTATGAAAATATGAACTAACGATTGAGTAGATATGACACTAGTCATTTTAACCATACTGATCCTGGCCTACGTGCTCATTGCAACTGAGAACGTGACCAAAGTAAACCGTGCTGCCGTGGCTATCTTCGCCGGAACGGTGGGATGGGTGCTGTATATATGCTTCGGTATGGACTTCGTAACTAGCGAGCATTCAGCGGATTATACCCGCTTCCTCAATTTCAGCGAAATGGAATCAACCAGTACTTCTGTCAAGTACTTCATCTCCCGACACATCTTCCTTCCACAGGTGGGTAGGGCAGCGGAGATCGTGATGTTCCTGCTCGCTACGATGACGATCGTAGAAATCCTCAACAACAACGGCTGCTTCGACTTCGTGCGCCAGTTGCTTCGCACACGCAGCAGCAAGAAGATGCTGTGGACACTCGCCATCGTTACATTCCTGATTTCCATCAATCTCGATAACCTCACTACCACCGTGATGATGCTCACCATGATGCATAGCATCATCCCGAGCAGAAGACAGAGAATGGTGTATGGAAGCGCCATCCTCGTAGCTGCCAACTGTGGCGGTGCGCTCACCGTGATTGGTAACCCGGAAGGTCTGGTACTCTGGAATTCAGGGGCTGTTACAGCCACCGTTTTCTCCTTTTCATTACTCCTCCCTTGTCTTGCAGCGTGGTTGATTCCAACCCTGCTGATGCAGCGTATGCTGCCCGAAAGAGTTGAGACAGAGTGGATTGTGATGCCTTTCCGTGGCGATGATACCCGCCTGAACAAGTGGCAGAGACTGCTGATGCTCCTCGTGGGAATCGGCGGTCTGTGGTTTATCCCTACCTTCCATAACATCACCAAGCTCAGCCCGTTCCTGGGCGCCCTGTGCGTGCTCAGCGTACTCTGGATCGTGAACGAGATCTTCAATCGCAAGCTCATGAACATGGATGCGATGGTGGAGCGTCGTACCCCTAGAGTGCTGCAATACGGTGTGGTTCAGATGATCCTCTTCGTGATGGGAATGATTCTTGCCGTGGGCGTGGTGAAGGAGACGGGTGCCTTCTATGACCTCTCCAGCTGGCTGGGAACCAGTGAGTCGCACCCTAATGTATGGCTGCATGGCGTGGCTGCCGGAGTGCTGAGTACGGTACTCGACAACTTTGCCACCGCCATGAACTTCTTCTCATTGCACGATGTGATGGGATTGGGCGACCCTACCTATGCCATGGATTCGGTATATAATACCAACGGTCTCTACTGGCAGGTAATCGCTTACTGCGTAATGGCAGGAGGCAATGTGCTGGGCATCGGTACCATCAGCGGTCTCGCCTTGATGAAGATGGAGCACATGCGCATGGGCTGGTTCTTCCGCAATATCGGATGGAAGGCCCTCGTGGGTGGCGTGGCTGGCCTCGCTATCCTCTGGCTCTCGCACACCCTGATGGGAAGAGCCGTTTACTTAATGATTTAAACAACCATATCTGAAGAAGAAAAGAAAGAATCTGAAAACGGAAGAGATTCAGGAGATTCATGAAGTAGAATCAGACGAAAGAGATTCAGAAAGTTCTAAAGAAGAAAAGGGGATGTAACACGCATCCCGGAACCAACAAGAAAGCATATTTTTTTATTAATGTATCACTAATATATAATATAATAAGGTATATATAGTTATGGCAAAGATTAAGACTATAGGTATTTTGACTTCTGGAGGCGATGCTCCTGGTATGAATGCAGCGATCCGTGCGGTGACCCGTTCGGCTATCTACAACGGATTCACCGTGAAGGGTATCTATCGTGGTTACGATGGACTGATCAACGACGAGATCAAGACTTTCACCACAGAGAACGTGAGCGGTATCATCGGTACCGGCGGTACGATGCTGAAGACTGCACGTTCTAAGGAATTCATGACAGCAGAGGGCCGACAGAAGGCTTTCGAGAATATCCAGAAAGAGGAAATAGATGCGCTGGTGGTAATCGGTGGTAACGGTTCGCTCACCGGTGCTATGAACTTCGCAAGTGAGTTTGATGTCTGCTGCATCGGTCTGCCTGGTACTATCGACAATGACCTCTATGGCACTGACAACACCATCGGTTACGATACTACGATGAATACCATCGTAGAGTGCGTGGACCGTATCCGTGATACTGCGCAGAGCCACGAGCGTATCTTCTTCATCGAGGTGATGGGCCGTGATGCCGGATTCCTGGCACAGAACTCAGCCATCGCCAGCGGTGCAGAGGCTGCCATCATCCCAGAGGATTCTACCGATGTTGACCAGTTGGCTCAGTTCATGGAGCGCGGTATCCGCAAGTCTAAGAAGAGCTGTATCGTCATCGTGTCTGAGAGTCCTAAGTGCGGTGCGCTCTACTATGCCGACCGTGTACGCAAGGAGTTCCCTGAATTCGACGTACGTGTATCTATCCTCGGTCACCTGCAGCGTGGTGGTCGCCCATCAGCCCGCGACCGTATCCTCGCCAGCCGTACCGGTTGCGGTGCCATCGAGGCTATCATGCAGGGTCAGCGCAACGTGATGATCGGTGTCCGCAACAACGAGGTGGTTTACGTACCGCTTTCTGAGGCCATCCGTTCAGACAAGCCATTCGACCGCAAGCTGATCAAGGTATTGGATGAGTTGAGCATCTAATGTTGCTATCGGCATTACTAATAGTAAATGTATCAAAGGTAAAAATGGTTTAAACGGAACTAAAAAAGTTTTAAAACGGAGCAAAATACAAATAAAACTTCCGAAAAATTTGCGGTTTCCGTAAATTGTTGTTACTTTTGCAGGCGTATAACGAAATTCGTGATTCGGACTCTCGGATATCCTGATTCCATCGTTTCCTTGAAAGGTTGTAGGACGTCTTTCCTGGAATATCTAATTTCCAGGTTTCCGGGTCCGATATCACGAACTTCGGATACTAAAAGAACGAAACATATATATATAAAATAAACTTTTAAACTAATAAGCTTATGTCACAAGTAAGTGGACGCATCTCGCAGATTATCGGTCCGGTTATCGACGTATATTTCGATACCAAGGGCGAGAACCCTGAGAAGGTGCTTCCTAAAATTCACGAAGCTCTGAAGGTGAAACGCCCAGACGGACGCGACCTGGTCATCGAGGTGCAGCAGCACATCGGTGAGGATACAGTTCGCTGTGTCGCCATGGACAACACCGACGGCTTGCAGCGTGGCTTGGAAGTTGCCGTTACAGGCAACCCAATCATGATGCCTGCCGGAGAGCAGATCAAGGGCCGTATGATGAATGTAATCGGGCAGCCTATTGATGGTATGAACGAATTGGACATGAAGGGTGCTTATCCTATCCACCGCGAGGCTCCGAAGTTCGACGAGCTCTCTACGCACAAGGAGATGCTTGCCACCGGTATCAAGGTGATCGACCTGCTCGAGCCTTACATGAAGGGTGGTAAGATTGGTCTCTTCGGCGGTGCCGGTGTAGGTAAGACGGTGCTCATCATGGAGTTGATCAACAACATTGCCAAGGGACATAACGGTTATTCCGTATTCGCTGGTGTAGGTGAGCGTACCCGTGAGGGTAACGACTTGATTCGAGATATGCTCGAGTCTGGCGTTATCAAGTATGGCGAGAAGTTCCGTAAAGCTATGGAAGAAGGTAAGTGGGACCTCTCACTCGTTGACCCTGAGGAGCTTGCCAAGAGTCAGGCTACCCTGGTGTATGGTCAGATGAATGAGCCACCTGGGGCACGTGCTTCAGTAGCGCTTTCAGGTTTGACTGTTGCCGAGGAGTTCCGTGACCACGGAGGCAAGAACGGTGAGGCTGCCGACATCATGTTCTTCATCGATAACATCTTCCGTTTCACCCAGGCTGGTTCTGAGGTATCTGCGCTCTTGGGCCGTATGCCATCAGCCGTAGGTTATCAGCCAACACTGGCTTCTGAGATGGGTGCCATGCAGGAGCGAATCACTTCTACCAAGAATGGTTCCATCACCTCTGTACAGGCCGTTTATGTGCCTGCCGACGACTTGACCGACCCTGCTCCAGCCACCACCTTTACTCACCTGGATGCCACCACAGAGCTTTCTCGTAAGATTGCATCTCTGGGTATCTATCCTGCCGTAGATCCACTGGGTTCTACCTCTCGTATCCTCGACCCACTGATCGTGGGCAAGGCTCACTACGACTGTGCACAGCGAGTAAAGCAGTTGCTGCAGCGTTACAACGAGTTGCAGGATATCATCGCCATCCTCGGTATGGATGAGCTTTCTGATGAGGATAAGTTGACCGTGAACCGTGCACGCCGTGTACAGCGTTTCCTGAGTCAGCCATTTACCGTAGCAGAGCAGTTCACCGGTCTGAAGGGTGTGATGGTACCTATCGAAGAGACTATCAAGGGCTTCAACGCCATCCTCGACGGCGAGGTGGATGACCTGCCAGAGCAGGCATTCCTCAACGTAGGTACTATCGAGGATGTGAAGGAGAAGGCTAAGCAGTTGCTCGCAGCAGCACAGGCGTAATCTTTAAATCCACGGCTTATGTTACAGCTAAAGATAGTATCTCCTGAGAAAGTAGTCTTCCAGGGTGAGGTCGAGAGCGTACTGGTTCCGGGAACCCTCGGCTCGTTCGAGATTCTCAAGGATCACGCGCCAATCATCTCTTCGCTCGAAGTGGGCAAGGTGGAATACACCACCAGGGAAGGCAAGCAGGCAATGAATATCAAGGGCGGATTCGTGGAATGTAAGAAAAACGAAGTAAGCCTCTGCGTAGAAGTATAAAATTAAGAATTCATAATTCTCAATATTGACAAGACAGATCATGGAAAAAGATGAAAAGATGCGCTTGCAGGCTATCAGGCAGGCAGGTATCAAGTACAAGCAGATTTCTCTGTGGATGACAGCAGCCATGGCGCTCGCCATCCTCTTCAGCTGCAGAATCTCTGCACAATGCGATGATATCATTGCCCAGGTGGTTAACCCGCTGATAGTGAGTGCGATATTCTCGCTCGTTGCAAGTACTGCTTATGGCGAAGCCTGGAAGGCTGTGGCTAAATCATCTCCTGCCAATCTCGCCAAGTTCTACTTGGCGGCACTGGTCTTGAAGCTGATGGCTGGTACGCTGGTGTTCCTCATCTACGTGCTGGTATGCGACAGGCAGAACATCCTGGGATTCACCGTCATCTTCGTCCTGTTCTATGTCATGCTTCTCGTGTTCGACTGCATCTACTTCGCTCGGGTAGAGAAAAAGAGCCGCCTCTCTTAATGCGGCTCGAGACAAATAATTAATAAACAAAGTAAGAATTAAAGAATATGAAACATCTCAAGCAATTCCTCTTGATGGCGATGCTGCTCTTCACGCTGGCACCTCTGCAGGTATCGGCCAAGGAAAACATCGACGTGAAAGAGATATTGTGGGGTCATATCAAGGATTCTTATGAATGGCATATCACAAAGGTGGGAGACCATCCCGTAGTGATTCATCTGCCTGTCATCGTAAACACCACCACAGGCTGGCACGTGTTCTGCAGCAGCGAATTCTCGGAAGAGAAGGATGCCAATGGAGACCGTCCAGGACCTTTCAACCTGGTGATCAAGAACGCTGATGCGCAGGCGAATCCCAACAAGATAGTAGAGAAGGTGGGAGGCCAGGAGGTTCGTCCGCTTGACATCTCCATCACGAAGACCGTTTGCGTGCTCTTCATCGATGCTATCATCCTGTTGCTGTGTGTCCTGATACCAGCCCGCTGGTGCAGGAAGCACAAGGTGGATGACCCTGCACCAAAGGGATTTGTGGGACTGATGCACATGTTCATCATGTCGGTATATACCGATGTGATTGAGGCCACCCTGGGTAAGGAAGCCCCAAAGTACGCACCATGGTTGCTTACTTGCTTCTTCTTTATCTTCGTGGCGAACATCATGGGTATCGTACCATTCCCTCCAGGTGGTGGTAACCTGACGGGTAATATCGCCTGCACCGTATTCTTCGGTGTAACGACATTCCTGATCACCAACTTCACCGGTACCAAGGAATACTGGAAGGAAATCTTCTGGCCGGAGGTACCAACGTGGTTGAAGGTGCCAGTGCCACTGATGCCATTCATCGAGCTCTTCGGAATCTTTACGAAACCGCTGGCTCTGATTATCCGACTCTTCGCCAACATGATGGCGGGTCACGCCATCGCACTTTCGTTTGCGGCTATCATTTTCATCATGTTCAACATCAGTGAGAATGCTATCGCCAACTATGTGGCAGGTACGGGTATGACAATAGTAAGTGTTGCGATGAGCGCCTTTATGATGCTCCTCGAAGTATTGGTAAGCTACATTCAGGCATTGGTATTCACCATGCTGAGTGCAGTATTCATCTCGCTGGCTCATGTAAAGTCTCATGAGGCTGAGCCAGAAATCGTAAAATAGAATTATAAACATAGAAAATATTAACAACTTAAATTATTAAGATTATGTTATCACTTTTATTAGCAGCAGAGATTGCAAAGTTGGGTGCCGCAGTAGGTGCAGGTTTGGCCGCTATTGGCGCAGGTATTGGTATCGGTCGCATTGGTGGCCAGGCTATGGACGCTATGGCTCGTCAGCCAGAGAAGATGGGCGATCTCCGTTCTTCTATGATCATCGCAGCTGCGTTGGTTGAGGGTGTTGCATTCTTCGCAGTCATCATCGCCATCTTGGCTATCGTTATGTAATAAAAAGGAATATCACCCCTCCCGCCGCGATTCATTCTCACGAATCTGTAGAATGGCCCGATATCTGATGCTCTCGGGATTTGTTCTCTCTTTGTGAGGGCGGGTGGGTGACCTTTTCCAGAGTTAATTAAAATAAAACGTTTAAGTAAAACTTTAACCAGTATATATGGATTTATTGATTCCTGATAGCGGTTTGCTTTTTTGGATGACACTGGTCTTCATCATCGTCTTCATTATCCTCTGGAAGGCTGGATTCCCAGCCATCATCAAGATGGTGACCGATCGTAAGGCCTTCATCGACGAGAGCCTGAAGAAAGCTCACGAAGCCAACGAGAAGCTTGCCAATATCCAAAAAGAAGGTGAATCCATCTTGCAGGAAGCTCGCGAGAAGCAGGCTGCCATCCTCAAGGAGGCTGCCGACACCCGCAATGCCATCGTAGAGAAAGCACAGGACAAGGCTCGCGAAGAGGGCGCTCGTCTGCTCTCTGATGCCAAGGCACAGATTGAGACAGAAAAGCAGAATGCCATCCGCGAAATCCGTGGACAGGTTGCTGAGCTCTCTGTACAGATTGCAGAAAAAGTGCTCAAGGCTAAGCTCTCTGACGACAAGGCACAGATGGATATGATAAATCGACTGCTGGACGAGGTTTCTTCTGACAACAAACAGTAAAGCTTATGGATATCGGTGTAATATCGGTGCGTTATGCCCGTGCCCTCATCAAGGCAGCACTCGGCATGAAGCTCGAAGATCAGGTGTACCAGGAGATGCAGACGCTCTACACGAGCTACATCGACGTGCCTGAACTGAGATTTACGATAGACAACCCTATGCTTTCCAAGGACAAGAAGCAGGCGCTTCTCACCACAGCCCTGGGTAAGAACCCATCGGATCTGAGCAAGAAGTTCATCGCACTCGTCCTGAAGGAGGATAGGGAGAGCACCCTGCAATTCATGGCTGCTTCGTATATCACTCTTTACAGGAAACAGAAGAACATCATCCGCGGTAAGCTGATCACCGCCACTGCCGTTGACGCCTCTACGGAGGACAAGATGCGCAAGATGGTGGAGCAGAGAACGCAAGGTACTGTGGAGTTCAAGACTGAGGTGAACCCTGATCTCATCGGCGGTTTCATCCTTGAGTATGATACTTACAGAATGGATGCGAGCGTGAAGACCAAGCTCAACAACATTCTGACACAGCTCAAAAAGTAAAACGAAAAGAGAACGGAAAGGGTTACTTCTTTATAATAAAGGTAATCATCAAGTTCAAATTTCAAAGTTCAAATTTCAAAGTAAATAACAAAATGTCAGATAAAATTAAACCAAGTGAGGTGTCTGAAGTGCTTCAGCAGCAGCTCCAGGAGGTGAATGGCTCTCAGCAGTTTGACGAGGTGGGTACCGTGCTTACCGTCAGCGATGGCGTGGCTCGTATCTACGGTCTTCGCAATGCCGAGGCTAATGAGCTTCTTGAGTTCGAAAACGGCACGATGGCCATCGTCATGAACCTTGAGGAAGACAATGTAGGTTGTGTCCTCTTAGGTCCTACTGCTGGCATCAAGGAGGGACAGAGCGTGAAGCGTACTCACCGTATTGCTTCTATCCGCGTGAACGACAACTTCTTAGGTCGTGTCGTTAACCCTCTGGGTCAGGCTATCGACGGTCTGGGTGATATCGATCTCACCGGCGCTTTCGAGATGCCGCTGGATCGTAAGGCTCCTGGTGTGATCTATCGTCAGCCAGTAAAGGAGCCTCTGCAGACAGGTTTGAAGGCTGTGGATTCCATGATTCCTATCGGTCGTGGACAGCGTGAGTTGATCATCGGCGACCGTCAGACCGGTAAGACTGCCATCGCAGTGGATACCATCATCAACCAGAAGAGTTTCTATGAGGCAGGCAAGCCTGTATATTGTATCTATGTAGCCATCGGTCAGAAAGCATCTACCGTTGCAGCATTGGTACAGAACCTGAAGGAGCACGGCGCCCTGCCATATACCATCATCGTAAGTGCTACCGCTGCCGATCCTGCAGCCATGCAGTATTACGCACCATTCGCCGGTGCAGCCATCGGTGAGTACTTCCGCGACCGCGGTTACTCAGCCCTCGTAGTATATGATGACTTGAGTAAGCAGGCTGTGGCTTACCGTGAGGTATCACTGATCCTCCGCCGTCCATCAGGACGTGAGGCTTATCCTGGTGATGTGTTCTATCTCCACTCTCGTCTGTTGGAGCGTGCCGCTCGTATCAACGACCAGCAGGAGGTAGCCGAGCAGATGAACGACCTTCCTGAGTGCCTGAAGGGCAAGGTGAAGGGTGGTGGCTCTTTGACAGCCCTCCCAATCATCGAGACCCAGGCAGGTGACGTTTCTGCCTACATCCCAACCAACGTGATTTCCATCACCGACGGTCAGATCTTCCTGGAGACCGACCTCTTCAACCAGGGCTTCCGCCCAGCTATCAACGTAGGTATCTCTGTATCTCGTGTAGGTGGTTCTGCCCAGATCAAGAGTATGAAGAAGGTGGCTGGTACCCTGAAGATTGATATGGCTCAGTATCGTGAGCTGGAGGCTTTCTCTAAGTTCTCTAGCGATATGGATGCCGTAACAGCGATGACACTGGACCGTGGTAGAAAGAACGACCAGTTGCTGGTTCAGCCTCAGTATCGCCCTATGCCAGTGGGCGAGCAGGTAGCTATCCTCTATTGTGGTGTGCACGGACTGATGCACGACGTGCCAATGGACAAGGTTCGCGATTGCCAGGATCAGTTCCTCGACGCTATGCGCAGCCAGCACGCCGATGTAATCGAGACTTTGGCTGATGGTAAACTCACCGACGATTGCATTGCGGTGATCAAGGATACCATGGCTAATGTAGCAGGACAATATAAAGCGTAATAGCCTATGCCGTCGTTAAAAGAGATTAAGACTCGCATCGCCAGCGTCAATAGTACCCGTAAGATTACGAGTGCGATGAAGATGGTGGCATCCAGCAAGTTGCATCATGCTCAGGTAGCTATCCAGAATATGCTGCCTTATGAGAATATGCTGGAGCATATCCTGAAGAGCTTCCTGGTGAGTACTCCGAATGTGGACCATGAGTTGCAGGTGGAGCACAAGGAAATCAAACGTGTGGCTCTCATCGTATATAGCTCTAACAGCAGCTTGTGTGGTGGTTTCAACTCCAACGTCATCAAGATGATGATTCAGGCGGTGGACGAGTATAAGGCTCATGGCATTGACGACATCACGGTATATCCTATCGGCAGAAAGGTGGCTGAGAAGGCACAGAAGCTGGGATTGAAGATTGGCGGTAACTTCATGGATCTTGCCGATCATCCTAATTCAAGCGCTTGTGCCGACATCGCCCGCAAGCTTGCCAAGCAGTATGCTGCTGGTGAACTCGACAAGGTGGAGATGATCTATCACCACTTCAAGAGTGCCGGTTCGCAGATCCTGACCCAGAAGACTTTCCTGCCTATCGACCTCAGCACAGAGGCGATAGGAGAGGACAACGACCGTGACCTCACATCGAATGTGGCTACGGCGAAGGCTCAGGAGTATCTGCGCAAGAAGCAGGCTAGTGAGGATGAAAGACAGCGTGCAGAGGCGCATCCTCTGAACGATGACTTCATCGTGGAGCCGGATCTGGAGACTGTTTTGGGTGTATTGATTCCTAAGCAGCTTCATCTGATGGTTTACACTGCTTTGTTGGATAGTCAGGCGAGTGAGCATGCAGCCCGTATGGTTGCCATGCAGACTGCTACGGATAATGCCGATGAGCTCTTGCGTGAACTGAATCTTCAGTACAACAAGAGTCGTCAACAGGCCATTACGAATGAATTGCTAGATATTGTGGGAGGCAGCGTGAATAACTAAGCTTTCCAAGCCGTTGTTTCAAAATCAAGAGGTAACTTGTTGGCCCAGGTTACCTCTTTTTTATGTTTTGTTTTTTCTTGTTATCCCCACACGCCCTTTCAGGGCGAGTGGAGTATAGGCTATTTGCCTGTATATTTCTTGATGGCTTTGATAAATGTATCGCCGTATTTCTTGATCTTGAATTCGCCGATACCGCTGATGAGACCGAATGCCTGGAGGGTGGTTGGCTTCATCCTCGTTAATTCGTGCAGACTCTTATCTGATAATACAATGTATGGAGGATAGCCCTGTTCATCGGCAAGATTCTTTCTGATCTTACGCAGATACTCGAAGAGCTTCTTATCTTCTACACCCGACATTTCTTCCTCGAAAATCACACGCTCTGCATGCACCACTGGGATGCTGCTTCCTCTTGAAGGTCTGTTGACCCTTTGCTGACGAGGAGCCCGCTCTTCATTCTCAACTATCACCAGCGAAACCTGGTGTTCTCCCTTGAGAACCTTCCAGCCCAATGGCGTGACCTTCATCTGGTTATGCATGTTATACGCCACTTCGAAGAAACCCATCTGGAGCATCTGGAGCATGTATGCCTGCCAATCGCGCACGCTCACATCCTTGCCCACACCGAAGGTCTTCAACTCATTATAGTGATTTCGCGTAATGGCAGGAGTCTGCATGCCTCTCAATATCTCGATGCAGGTGCCCACGGCAATCTTTTCGCCCGCTCTTACCACGGCACTCAGCGCCTTCTGGGTAAGCACGGTACCATCGAAGGTACGTGGAGGATTGTTGCAGACATCACAATGACCACAATCCTTACTGGAAGTCTCTCCGAAATAATTCAGGAGGATTCTTCTTCGGCAGACTCTCGATTCGGCGTATTCTTCCATTCTTCTCAGTTTTTCCAGATTCACCGATTTCTGTCCGCTTTCTTCGCAGAAAGAACGGAGGGTGATGACATCTGCCATCGAATAGAACAATACCGTATCGGCAGGTGCGCCGTCTCTTCCGGCTCGTCCTATCTCCTGATAGAAACTCTCGATGCTCTTCGGCATGTTGTAGTGAATCACCCAGCGCACATTGCCCTTGTCGATACCCATTCCGAAGGCGATGGTAGCGCACACCACTTCTATCTGGTCCATCTTGAAACGCTCCTGTATAGAGGCTCGCTGTTGGGCGGAGAGTCCGGCATGATAGGCTTCTGCCTGTATGCCATGCTCCTGCAAAGCCTCTGCCACCATCTCCGTATTCTTGCGCGAGAGGCAGTAGATGATGCCTGCCTCGTTTGGGCGACGGGCGATGAAATGGTAAATGAATTTCAGTTTCTCCTTCTTCGTACTTTCCTGGCGCACGGTAAGACTGAGGTTCGGACGATCGAAACTGCTCACGAAGGTCTGGCCGTTCAGATGCAGCTGGTTGATGATGTCCTCTCGGGTAATCTTATCGGCTGTAGCCGTGAGCGCCATCACCGGCACGCCATTGAATTTCTCGTGAAGGAGTCCGAGCTGGGAATACTCCGGACGGAAGTCGTGGCCCCACTGACTGATGCAGTGGGCTTCATCTACGGCGAAGAGCGAAATCTTGATGTTGCAGAACAGATAAGGTATCTCGCTGAGAAGTTTTTCGGGAGAGACATAGAGCAGTTTCAGTTCGCCCGCTTCGCATCTTCTACGGATGATGAGATCATCGGTTACATCGTTGCCGCTGTTGAGAGCTTCGGCTGGAATGCCGTTCGCCTTGAGGGCTTCCACCTGGTCGTGCATCAGACTGATGAGTGGCGAAATGACCACTGCTGTTCCCTCCATTGCCAGCGCCGGAACCTGATAGCACAGACTCTTTCCTCCGCCCGTCGGCATCAGCACCAGACAGTCGTTACCTTGCATTATTTCCCGGATGATGGCTTCCTGGTTGGGGCGGAAGGAATCGTATCCGAAGTAAGATTTCAATATCTCGTTGATTTGCATATTTCTTAACTATTTTTCTTCTTTTACATTGGATATTCCTGCAAAGTTACGTAAAAAACGGGAGATTTATTACATTTCTTTCAATAAAATAAGAAAAGTTGGCTGAAAAGTTTGAAAATCCAAATAATTGTCGTACTTTTGCGCTAGAAATAAAGGTTTAGAACATGGCAAATTGTAATGTAAACACCCACGAGCGCTTTGCCGACATCCAGATGCTGCGTTACGAGCTGAAGGGATTCGATGCATTGTCGCTCAATCAGAAATTGTATATTTACAGCCTGGCAAAGGCTACCCTGATGGGACGTGACATCACGTTCGACCAGCAGGGAAAGTACAACCTGCGCATTCGCAAAACCCTGGAGGCAATCTATCGCCATTACAAGGGCACAATCGGAGAGGCTATCGAAAACACAGAGACAGTATGCGATTCTACTACTCAAATCGAAACTTCTTCTGTATGCGATTCCGAAGAATTCAAGGCTTTCGAAGTATATCTGAAGCGCATATGGTTTGCCAGCGGCATCCATCATCATTATGGCTGCGAGAAATTCAAGCCGGGATTCTCTGAGGAATTCTTCTATCAGTTGATGGAGGAAATCTCTGAGGATGAGTTGCCCCTCAAGAGAGGAGAGAGCAAGGAAGATCTCCTCGCTCAGCTCGTACCTGTCATCTTCGATCCAGAGGTGATGCCGAAGAGAGTGAACCAGACCGATGGCGAAGACCTGGTAAAGACTTCTGCCTGCAACTTCTATGAGAATGTGACTCAGGCGGAAGTGGAGAGATTCTATGCCCGATTGAAGGATGTGTCTAACCCGACACCGCCATCTTACGGACTCAATTCCAAGCTCACCAAGCGCAACAACGAGATGATTGAGCTGGTGTGGAAGGAGGATGGACTCTATAGTGAGCCTATCAAGGAAATCGTTTCCTGGTTGCTCAAGGCGCAGAAATTCGCTGAAAATGAGGGACAGAAGCATGTCATCGACCTGCTCGTGAAGTTCTATCGCACCGGTAATCTCGAGGATTTCGACCGATACAGCATCGCCTGGGTGCAGCAGCACGAAGGCATGGTGGATTTCATCAACGGATTCATCGAGGTATATGGCGACCCATTGGGATTGAAAGGTACCTGGGAGGGTATCGTGGAATACAAGGACCTGGAGGCTACCCAGCGAACCCAGACCATCAGTAAGAATGCTCAGTGGTTTGAGGATCATTCGCCTGTGGATCCACGTTTCCGCAAACCGGAGGTGAAGGGTGTTACCGCCAATGTAATCTGTGCGGCGATGCTCGGCGGAGAGGAATATCCTGCTTCGGCTATCGGCATCAATCTGCCTAATGCCAACTGGATCCGTCAGGAGCACGGTTCGAAGAGCGTTACCATCGGCAACCTGACTGATGCCTACAACAAGGCGGCTCAGGGCAACGGATTCAGAGATGAGTTTGTCATCGATGAGGAGACTGTGGCGCTGATGAATCAGTATGCTGATATCACCGACGACCTGCATACCGACCTTCACGAGTGTCTGGGACACGGCAGCGGTCAGCTTCTTCCTGGCACCGATCCTGATGCCCTGAAGGCGTATGGCAACACGATAGAGGAGGCGAGAGCCGATCTTTTCGGTCTGTACTATGTGGCTGACCATAAGTTGGTTGAGTTGGGGCTGACTCCGAATGATGAAGCTTACAAGGCACAGTATTACAGCTATCTGATGAACGGTTTGCTCACCCAGACTATCCGAATCAAGGAGGGTGACAAGATAGAGGAGGCGCACATGAGAAACCGTGCCCTCATTGCCTGGTGGACGCTGGAGCATGCCGGGGGAGCCGTGGAACTGGTTACGGAAGAAGTAAGCTATGCTTCTGCCGAGGAAGCCTTGAAGGATGCTGAGGGAAATATCGTAACCACCCGCACCTATGTGAAGGTGAATGATTACGGGAAACTCCGTCATCTCTTCGGAGAACTCCTTGCAGAGATTCAGCGAATCAAGAGCGAGGGAGATTTCGAGGCTGCACGCCAGTTGGTAGAGAAGTATGCCGTGAATATCGATCCAGACTTGCATCGCGAGATTCTGGCGAGATACAAGAAACTGAATCTGGCTCCATACAAGGGTTTCATCAATCCTAAAATGACGCTGGTCTATGATGAAGAGGGTAATCCTATCGACGTAAATCTCGATTACGAGGAGAACTATACCGACCAGATGCTCCGCTATTCTGAGGAGTACGGAACGTTATAAATAATAAATAACGTTATAATAATAGATATGACAGATAATAAGAACGAGGAATTTCCGATAGTAGATGAAATGGGTAATATCCTGGGTGCCATCACCCGAGGTCATGCCCATGATGGATGCAAGATATTGCATCCTGTGGTTCATCTGCATGTATTCAATAGTAAGGGAGAACTGTATCTCCAGCACCGTCCGGCATGGAAGGATATCCAGCCTGATAAGTGGGATACTGCCTGTGGTGGACATGTGGATTTAGGCGAGAGTGTGAACCAGGCGCTTCATCGTGAAGTGAGGGAGGAGCTGGGTATCACCGATTTCGAACCGGAGTCTTTAGGACATTATGTCTTTGAGAGTCAGAGAGAAAAGGAGCTGGTGTATGTTCACCGTTGTGTATATGATGGTGAAGTGAAGCCGAGCCAGGAAGAGTTGTCTGGTGGTAGATTTTGGAGTAAGGAAGAAATTAAGGAAAACATCGGCAAGGGTGTTTTCACTCCGAATTTCGAAAACGAATACCAGAAGTTTTTCATGTGATATTCTTCATCGGAATACGCGGAGTTATCGAAAAGCAAGAATGTTTCCGATAACTCTGCGTAATCCGATGAATAATTCTACGCAGATAAAATTATATTTCGAAGATACCCTTGAGCGCCCCTCTGGCGATATTCTCGAAATCCTCTCCGAAATCGCAGAAGCGCATCACGGCATTGGCGGCAGCATGCTTCACTCCCATATTATCACCCTGCAATGCCACGGCAGCCTGATCCAGGAATTCATTGATTCCACGATCGTTAGGCTCCTTACCATTCGCAAAGAGGCGGGCAAGAAGCTGGAAACCGGCAATCTCATACAGCGGTTTATCGCTTGCAATCCATTGATACGCAATCACCGGCGCATATTCCACATATTGCAGCAGATTGAAGGCAAGCATCTCAGCCATTTCCTGGCTCTGCACCTGTTCCATCCAGATATCCGTGATTTCAGCCAGCATCTTGTCGGCAGGCATGATGAGGGTAGCAAGAATCTTGCACTCCCGTATATCTTCCTTCCAGAGTTCGATGGCGAGGTCGTAATCCTTGCCGTATTCCTGCGCCATCTTCTTCAATTCATAAAAGGGTACACCCCAATTCAGTTTATATCCTAGTCCCTTGTCTCGCATGGATTGCGAACCCGGACCGTTCATCAACAAGCGAAAGCTTCGCTTGATAGTCATCAGTTTCTGATGTGTTTCTTCATTCATTGTGTCGTGTTTAAAATCTAAAGTTTTAATACCTTGCAGAACATTCCTTCGAACTGCTCTTCGATATTGGCAGGCTTATGCTTGAATATACCGAAGATGGCACTGCCGCTACCGCTCATAGCTGCATATGAGGCCCCCAGATTGTAGAGCTTCTGCTTGATTTCTGCCAACTCTGGATGCATCGCAAAGATCGGCGCCTCGAAATCGTTGACAAGCTCATCCTTCCACGTCTCGATAGGCTGGCGGACGATATCGCGGCAGCATTTCGCAGGCTTCTTTGGAGTGATGGCAGCATAGGCATCCTTGGTGCTTACAGCGATGTCGTCGCGCTTCACCACCACAATGTAATATCCCTTCATGTTATCTCCAGGACCGCTTGCCGGCATCAGTACATCGCCGATACCCTCAGCATAGCAGGCAGTATCTCCATTCTCCGGGTCTGCACTGATGAAGTAGGCACAGTCAGCACCCAACTTGGCTGCATATCGCTCCATCTCAGGAATACCGATGTTTAGGCGGAAACGCTCATCGAGCAGACGGATCATGTAGGCAGCATCTGCAGAGCCGCCACCCATTCCTGCCTGAGATGGG
This sequence comes from Segatella sinensis, assembly GCF_040095255.1. Classification (NCBI taxonomy): domain Bacteria; kingdom Pseudomonadati; phylum Bacteroidota; class Bacteroidia; order Bacteroidales; family Prevotellaceae; genus Segatella; species Segatella sinensis. Next base: position 43,627 of record NZ_JBBNGE010000006.1, read on the forward strand.
ATTCGCTTGACGAGATGCGTATGAATGCGGGGAATCTTGAAATCGGCAGCCAGCATATTATATGCCTTCACCACCAGGTTTTTCTGTTCATCGCAATCCACGGCATTGCCTGTAATCTTCAGGTCGCACGCTACCTCGCTAGGAAATTCTTCTCCCATCAGCTTGATCTCCAAGGCATCAGTCAGGGGGATAGGGTAGAATACGGTTTCCAGATTGTGGTAACCATCAGCGCGCTTGCTTACTATATTTAAGCCAAGGTTGATCTTGGCGCATGGAAATGTAATCATAATCAATCATTGTTTAAGAGTGATACATTAACTATGTGCAATCTATATGCAATCTACTTGCAAAGATATAAAAAATATCCCAAACCCGGTGCTTTTCATCAAGATTATTTTCTTACTTGCATTAAAAATATTAAAAACATCCATATTCTGCAATATCTTTTGTACCTTTGCAAAGTGTATCCACATTTCTGAGAGTGATTCCGCTTGAGGGAAAATATATTTTGAGTTAAGGATAGATAAATGATTAGATAAAAATAAAAAAATAGAAATATGAAGAAAGGTGATAAAGTAAGATTCCTGAGCGAAGTGGGCGGCGGAAAGGTGGCTGGCTTCCAGGGCAAGAATATCGTGCTGGTAGAGGATGAAGATGGTTTCGAGATTCCGATGCCGATCAACGAGGTGGTAGTGGTAGAACAGGACGACTATGCCATGGGCAAGATGATCTCTGCCAAGATGGATGCCAAGCAGAAGGCTGAAGAGCATGCCAACACCGAACTGCATCAGGACAGCAGAAGCATCAAGGCTATCCTGAACGAGCACGAGAATGATGTGGATATGAACGTAGAGGAGTATGATGCTGCCGACCGCGAGATTACCTTCGTAAAGCAGATTCAGGAGCGTACGGGCGGTAACAAGCTCAGCGCCTATCTCGCCTTCGTGCCTATCGATATCAAGGACGTGACCAACACCCGCTTCGAATCATATATGGTGAACGACAGCAACTACTATCTGCGCTACACCTATCTCGTAGCCGAGGGCAATGCGTGGACCCTGAAGGCGGAGGGTGAAATCGAGCCAAACACCAAGCTCTTCATCGAGGAATTCGGTCGTGAGGCTTTGAATGAGATGGAGCACATCGCCATCCAGATGATTGCCTACAAGAAGGACAAGCCATTCCTGTTGAAGCCAGCTACGGATGTCCAGTTCCGCCTGGACCCAGTGAAGTTCTACAAGCTCCATCTCTTCGAGGAGAATGATTTCTTCGAGACTCCAGCCTATCTCTTCACCATCGTGGAGAACGACGAGGTAGCCCGTCCGCTGGTCATCGATTCCAAGCGATTGAAGGAGCAGATGTACAAGGACGAGAAGGTGATTGCCAACACCAGCAAGAAGAGCAAGAAGGATGACGGTACCCTCATCATCGACCTTCATGCAGACGAGGTTCTTGAAACAACTGCTGGAATGAATTCTGCTGATATCCTTCATTATCAGATGGATATCTTCAAGAAGACAATGGCGGAGAACAAGAAGAACAAGGGTCAGAAGATTATCTTCATTCATGGCAAGGGAGAAGGCGTTCTGCGCCAGGCACTCATCCATGAGCTGAACTATCGCTATAAGAACTGCACCTATCAGGATGCTTCCTTCCAGGAGTATGGATATGGTGCCACACAGGTAACAATAAAGTAATTTATCATGAAGTACGGATTTATGAAGGTGGCAAGTGCCATCCCTGCCGTCAAGGTAGGCGATGTAATCTTCAACACCCAACAGATAGAAGATCTGATAGCCCAGGCTGAAGGCAAGGGCGTAGAGATCATTACCTTCCCGGAATTGTCTATCACAGGCTATTCCTGTCAGGACCTTTTCCGCCAGCAGATGCTCCTGGAATCATCAGAGCAGGCGGTGATGATGCTGCTCGATTTCACCCGCAAACTCGACATCATCTCCATTGTCGGCGCTCCGGTAGTGGCTGGCGATCTGCTGCTGAATTGCGGTATCGTGATCCAGCACGGACAGATCCTGGGCATCGTGCCTAAGACCTATCTCCCTAACTACAGCGAGTTCTATGAGAAGCGCTGGTTTGCCTCTGCCCAGGATTTGCGCGACTGCGAGGTCCGCTATGCCGGACACAAGGTGAAGCTGACTCCGGATGTGCAGATTTTCCGCACCTATGACGGCGTGCAGTTTGGCGTAGAGATATGCGAGGATGTATGGGCGCCGGCTCCTCCTAGCAACAAGCTGGCACTGGCTGGTGCCGACCTCATCTTCAACCTCTCTGCGAGCGATGAACTCATCGGAAAGCACAACTATCTGAAGAGTCTGCTGAGCCAGCAGAGTGCCCGCACCATGACGGGTTACATCTACAGTTCCTGCGGTTTCGGCGAGAGCACGCAGGATGTGGTATATGGCGGAAATGCCCTGGTTTATGAGAATGGAGCTTTACTTGCACAAGGTGAGCGTTTCTCTCTTGAACCTCAGATGGTTATTGCGCAGGTTGATGTGGAGAAACTCCGTTCGGAGCGTCGCACAAATTCCACCTATGTCAACGCCCAGCGTAACATCAAATATTCGGTTCTCGGCGGACAGTTCAACATCCGTAACATCGATGCCGATCCTACCGAGAATGAACGCGAGTTCGTGTTGGAGCGTGAGGTGAATCCCCATCCTTTCATTCCTACCAGCAGCGATATGAATGCCTCCTGCGAGGAGATTTTCAATATCCAGCTGATGGGTCTTGCCAAGCGCATCGTACATACCCATGCCAAGACGGTGGTAGTGGGTATCAGCGGCGGATTGGATTCCACCCTTGCCCTGCTCGTCTGCGTCAAGGCATTCGATAAGCTGAAGATGGACCGCCGTGGCATCGTGGGTGTTACCATGCCAGGTTTCGGAACCACTGACCGCACCTACAACAACGCCATCTCGCTGATGAAGAGCCTGGGTATCACCATCCGTGAAATCAGCATCGCCAAGGCTGTGACCCAGCATTTTGAGGATATCGGTCATGATGCCAGTGTGCATGATGTAACCTATGAGAATTCGCAGGCACGCGAGCGTACGCAGATTCTGATGGACCTTGCCAACAAGATGGGTGGTATGGTGATAGGCACCGGCGACCTTTCTGAGCTGGCTCTGGGCTGGGCTACCTATAATGGCGACCACATGAGCATGTATGGTGTGAATGCCAGCATCCCTAAGACCCTGATCCGTCATCTCGTGAACTATGTTGCCGAGAGTGGGGTGGATGAGCAGAGCCGCATCACCCTGCGCGACATCATCGACACACCTATTAGTCCGGAGCTGATTCCTGCCGATGAAAATGGTAATATCAAGCAGAAGACAGAAGACCTGGTGGGCCCATACGAGCTGCACGATTTCTTCCTCTATTACTTCCTGCGTTTCGGATTCCGTCCGTCCAAGATTTACATGCTGGCAAAGAAGGCGTTTATCGATACCCAGCTGGAGCGTGTGAAAATCAGCGACAACGATCCTGATTCCTATGATGAGGAGACTATCAAGAAATGGCTCAAGACCTTTGTGAGAAGATTCTTCAACCAGCAGTTCAAGCGCAGCTGTCTGCCTGATGGTCCGAAGGTGGGAAGCGTGAGCCTCAGTCCTCGTGGCGACTGGCGCATGCCTAGCGATGCCGCATCCTCCATCTGGCTGCAGGAGGCGGAAAATCTGTAGGGTTCGTGTAAAAACTGTTAAATAAAGAGCAGGATCATCCCACTTTGCCGGATATTTTCTTATATTTGCAAAGTCAAACTGAATATTGATTTAAAAATCAGAGTTATGACGCAAAGAGAAGATAAACAACAGGCAAGAACAAGTAGGGAGGAACTAGGAAAGTTCTTCTATAACTTAGCAGCTATGTGCTTTGGTACGACTGTACTTGGAAGTGGTATGGCTTTGGTTACGGATACTGGTAATCCTGAAAGACTTTTAGGTATGTTTGCCGGAGGTATTATAGGAACGATAGCGTTAGCTTACGCTGCGTTTAGAATAATCAAAATAAAATAATAATTATGAAACAGCTGGATTTTACAACAGGTATGACCTTGGTTTTTGGCATTATTGCATTAATTGCAGTTGCTATAAATATTTGGCTTTCTACCAAATGGGGTAAGAAATGGCTCCATAGTCTGGACTGATTTACAACCCTCGACAGTTTTGGATTATAGCGTTTGGACTGATGGCTTTTCCTGCCAGCCTTAACAGAATATTGATTCCCGATTTGAGCATCAGGTAGTATTTTGGTGCTCAAATCGGGATTTTTAATAGAAAAATTATTAATTTATCACCCCTTTATTGGGAAAAAACATATTTTTTTTGTAACTTTGCGCCCAAAAGTAAAAACAATATAAAATTTAAATAGATAATATGGCTAAGAAATTTGCCGAGCACAATGGTCTGAATCTTACTCAGACAAACAATGACGTACTAGCAGCGTGGGAGAAAAATGATATCTTCCACAAGTCTATTGATGAGCGTGAAGGCTGCCCTCAGTTTATCTTCTTCGAGGGACCTCCATCAGCTAATGGCCACCCGGGTATTCACCACGTGTTGGCACGTAGTATCAAGGATACATTCAACAGATACAAGACCATGAAGGGCTTCCAGGTTCACCGCAAGGCGGGATGGGATACCCACGGACTCCCTGTTGAACTCGGTGTCGAGAAGGAACTCGGCATCACCAAGAAGGATATCGACAACAAGGCTTCTGAGAAGTATATCTCTACCGAGGATTACAACCACAAGTGCCGCGAGAACGTGATGAAGTTCACCGCTGAGTGGCGCGAGTTGACCGAGAAGATGGGTTACTTCGTAGATCTCGATCATCCTTATATCACATACGATAACAAGTACATCGAGACTCTCTGGTGGCTCCTCAAGCAGCTCTACAACAAGGGCCTGCTCTACAAGGGTTACACCATCCAGCCATACTCTCCAGGCGCAGGTACAGGTTTGAGCTCTCACGAGTTGAACCAGCCTGGCTGCTACCGCGATGTAAAGGACCTCACCACCACTGCCCAGTTCCTCATCAAGGATCCTAAGGCAGAGTGGACCAAGTGGGGCAAGCCATACTTCATCGCATGGACCACTACACCTTGGACTTTGCCATCAAACGTGGCTCTCTGTGTAGGTCCTAAGATTGATTATGTAGCTATCGAGACCTACAACCTCTACAATGGCGAGCATATGACACTCGTGATGGCTGAGGCTTTGGTAGGCTCATATCTGAAGGCTGACCAGGAGTGCAAGGAAGGCGATCTCCTGCCATTCGACAAGGAGAAGAAGCAGTGCCCATGGCGCATTATCGACCACATGAAGGGTACAGACCTCGAAGGCTTGCACTACGAGCAGCTCCTGCCATGGGTAAAGCCATGCGAGAAGGTAGATGCTTTTGCTCCAGCTTTCGTAACAGAGTATGCTGCAGCTCATCCTGAGAAGGTGTTCGCTTCTGAGGATGGTCGCGATAAGTTCGTTGAGATGGATAGCGAGGCTTTCCGCGTCATCCTCGGCGACTACGTTACTACCGATGACGGTACTGGTATCGTGCACATCGCTCCTACATTCGGTGCTGATGACGCCAAGGTAGCTAAGGATGCCAACATCCCTGCGCTCTACCTTATTAATAAAAAGGGTGAGACCCGCCCAATGGTTGACCTGCAGGGTAAGTTCTATCTCATCGAAGATCTCGATGACAACTTCGTGAACGCTTGTGTCAACAAGGAGGCATACGCTCATCACGCAGGCGACTACGTGAAGAATGCCTACGACCCACAGTTTAATGTGGATGGTGTCTGGGACAAGAAGGCTTCTGATAAGGCTGAAGACCTGAACATCGTGCTCTGCTACGAACTGAAGCAGGAGGGCAAGGCTTTCAAGAGCGAGAAACATGTTCACAACTATCCTCACTGCTGGCGTACCGACAAGCCTATCCTCTACTACCCATTGGATAGCTGGTTTATCAAGGATACTGCCCGCAAGGAGCGCATGGTAGAACTCAACAAGACCATCAACTGGCAGCCTGAGAGCACCGGTACAGGCCGTTTCGGCAACTGGCTCGAGAACCTGAACGACTGGAACCTTTCACGTTCCCGCTTCTGGGGTACTCCATTGCCAATCTGGCGTGATGAGAACCGTGGCGAGAAGTGCATCGGCAGCCTGGAGGAACTCTATGCTGAAATCGAGAAGTCAGTGGCTGCCGGTATCATGCAGAGCAACCCATTGAAGGAGAACGGTTTCGTTCCTGGCGACTACAGTCAGGAGAACTATGATAAGATTGACCTCCACCGTCCATACGTTGACAAGATCGTATTGGTAAACGAGGAGGGCAAGCCAATGTATCGTGAGAGCGACCTGATTGACGTTTGGTTCGATTCAGGCTCAATGCCTTATGCCCAGCTCCACTACCCATTCGAGGGTGAGATGGCTCGTGGCACAGAGGCAGACCGCGATGCACTCATCCACAGCACCTACGAGGGATATGCTATTCCTCCTAAGTTCTATCCAGCCGACTTCATCAACGAGGGCGTGGATCAGACCCGTGGATGGTTCTTCACCCTGCACGCCATCGCTACCATGGTATTCGATAGCGTAGCCTTCAAGAACGTAATCTCTTCTGGTCTCGTTCTCGATGCCAAGGGTAACAAGATGAGTAAGCACGTGGGTAACGTGACTAACCCATTCGAGATGATTGACAAGTATGGTGCCGATCCTGTTCGTTTCTATATGATGACCAACAGCGAGCCTTGGGACAACCTCAAGTTCGACCCTAACGGTGTAGATGAGACCCGTCGCAAGTTCTTCGGTACTTTGTATAATACCTACAGCTTCTTCGCCCTCTATGCTAATGTAGATGGTTTCGATGCTGAGGCAGCTCAGGTGCCATTCGAGAAGCGCCCAGAGATTGATCGCTGGATTCTCTCTTCACTCAATACCCTCATCAAGGGCGTTGACAGAGAGTTGGCTGGCTATGATCCAACCCGTGCAGGTCGTCTCATCGACGCATTCGTCAATGATGACCTCTCTAACTGGTACGTTCGTCTGAACCGTAAACGTTTCTGGGGTAAGGAGATGAGCGAGGATAAGCTGAGTGCTTATCAGACTCTCTATACCTGTCTGATGACAGTGGCTAAGCTGCTGGCACCATTCGCTCCATTCTATGCAGACGAGTTGTATCACGACTTGGGCGGCGAGTTGGAGAGCGTACACCTCGACAAGTTCCCTGTAGCTGATGAAGCTGCTATCGATGCCGACCTGGAGGAGCGTATGGCTATCGCCCAGAAGATTACTTCTATGGTATTGGCATTGCGCCGCAAGGTGAACATCAAGGTTCGTCAGCCACTCCAGCAGATTATGATTCCTGCCGTAGATGATGTACAGAAGGCACACATCGAGGCAGTAGCCGGACTGTTGAAGAATGAGGTGAACGTGAAGGAGGTTAACTTCATTGAGGGTCAGGGCATTCTCGTGAAGAAGGTGAAATGTAACTTCAGAGTGATGGGTAAGAAGTTCGGCAAGCTGATGAAGGGTGTTGCTGCCCAGATGTCAGCGCTCGATCAGGACCAGATTGCAGCTTTCGAGAAGGCAGGCAACATCACATTGAATATTGACGGACAGGAAGCCGTGGTAGAGGTAGCCGACGTGGAGATTATCTCTGAGGATATCCCAGGATGGCTCGTATCTAACGAGGGCAATCTGACCGTAGCGCTTGAGGTAGAGTTGACTCCTGAATTGAAGAAGGAGGGTATGGCTCGTGAGCTGATCAACCGTATCCAGAACCTCCGCAAGGAGACTGGTCTGGAGATTACCGACCGCATCAAGGTGACAGTGGCTTCCAATGAGGAGACCAATGCTGCCATCGAGTCATTCGGCGACTACATCAAGGGTCAGGTACTGGCTGACAGCATCGAAATCGGTGACAACGCAGGTGTTGAGACCGAGTTTGATGACTTTAAGTTGAACATTCTCGTAGAGAAGAATTAAATAGTTAGGAGTTAGAAGTTAGGAGTCAGGAGTTATCCGAAGCTACTTGCTTCTAACTTCTTTCCTTAAAACTCTAGTCTAATAATAACTTTTATAACAAAACAACGTCTATGGCTAACGAAAAAGCACGTTATAGCGATGTAGAACTCGAGGAGTTCCGCGCTATCATTGAAGAGAAGTTAAAGGTGGCAAAGCAGACCTACCGTGACTGTATGGCTCAGCTCAACCACTCAGATAGTAATGATGTGGTAGATACATCACCAACCTACAAGGCTCTTGAGGAGGGCAGCGAGGCACAGAGCAAGGAGGAGATCATCCAGATGGCTCAGCGCCAGCAGAAGTTCATCAAGGGTCTGGAGGCTGCGCTAGTCCGCATTCAGAACAAAACCTATGGCATCGACCGCGAGACGGGTGAGTTGATTCCTAAGGAGCGTTTGCGTGCAGTACCTCATGCCACATTGAGTGTAGCTTCCAAGGAGGCTAGAAAGAAATAATAAATGGAGAAAAAAAGGAATTTACATATCGGCTGGCTCGTCACGGCAATGGTGGTTGTGCTGCTTATCATCGACCAATGGATTAAGCTGTACATCAAGACCCACTTTTGCCTTGGCGAGTCTGTTCGTGTTACAGATTGGTTTTTTATCGATTTCATTGAGAACAATGGTATGGCGTGGGGCATGTCGTTTATCGGCAAGTTCTGGCTCAGCCTGCTGCGCTCTGTAGCCATCGTCGCTCTCATCGTCTATCTCTATCGCATCATCAAAAGGGGTACGCATCGTCTGCTCTACATCATCCTCGTAGCTCTGGTACTTACGGGTGCCATCGGCAATATGATCGATTCGATGTTCTATGGTCTGATGTTCACGGCTTCCTCGCCTTATTACGTATCCTATATGGTACCGTTCGGCGATGGATATGCGCCTTTTTTTATGGGTAAGGTGGTAGATATGTTCCGCTTCCCGTTCTTCAGCTATACCTGGCCGGAGTGGGTACCTTTCTGGGGTGGTCAGCAGGGAACATTCTTCGATCCTGTATTCAATTTTGCCGATGCCTGCGTCAGTGTGGGTATCATCTCCATGCTGCTCTTCTGCCGCAAGGAACTGGAGCATCTTGGAGGTAATGACAAGAAGAAAGGGGAGAAGAAGGAGACTTCTGCTAACAAGGAAGATAACAAGGAAGATAAGAATTAGAAAGGAGGTATGAGAATGAAGAAGTTAATGATTTGTCTTGTGGCAGTGATGGCATTGCTTTTCTGCGTTTCATCCTGCAAGCCTTCCCTGCCAGGCGGCGTCTTGTCGAAGGGCAAGATGACGGATATTCTTTATGATTATCACCTGGCTCTGGCGATGGCACACATGGATGATAACGGCGACAAGGGACAGAGCCTGGCTTATCGTGAGGCGGTGCTCAGAAAGCACGATGTCACCTCTGCCGAGTTCGATTCTTCCATGGTTTATTATATGCGTCATACCGAACTGTTGGAGGATGTGTATAAGGACCTGACCGACCGTTACAACAACGAGATTACAGCCATGGGCGGTAGTGCCAAGGAGGGAGGAGAGTTTGCTAATCTCTCTGCCACCGGCGATACGGCTAATGTATGGAATCTCGCTACATCGATGGTGTTCATGCCTGTGAAGCCGTTCAATAGTACCAGCTTCGATATCAAGGTGGATTCTACCTTCCATAAGGGCGACCGCCTGATGCTCGATTTCGATGCGCAGTTCATCTACCAGGATGGTATGCGCAATGGTGTTGCGATGCTCGCAGTGCAGTTTGGTAACGACAGTATTGCCCAGCGTACCATCATGATTCAGAGTACCCAGCATTATTCGGTGGAACTCTCTGATGCTGATTCACTTGGCATCAAGAGCGTGAAGGGATACTTCATGCTGATGAATGACGATAACGGCACGGGCGTCTCTTCTCAGACCACCTTGAAGCTGATGTTCCTGGAGCATATCAAGCTGATTCGCATGCATCCGCAGAAGCCAGTGGCAGCGCCGGCAGGAAGCTCTTCCTCGGCATCATCCGATAGTCTTCGCAAGGATAGTGCTTCTTCTGCGTCATCCTCTTCTGCTTCATCCTCATCAGGTGAAAAACCGGGAGAGCAGACCTTCGAGATGTCATCCCAAAAGCCGGTTCATCCTATCAGAATGCCGGATGGCAAACCGTTGAGACCGCTCAAGGAAATGAAGCCGATGAAGGCAGAACCTCTTAAGACGAGATAGCGATGGAGGAACAGAGAAGATGCGGTGCTCATACTGTGGTGCTTCCCGATGGCACCATCCTGCAGCAGGCAGTGGTGGAGATAGCCGAGGATAGGGTAGTCAACTATTATGAGTTCCGTGAGGAGTTGCCCATGACCGAATGGCTGGGTGGAGAAATCAGGGTAGAGCGTGATGAGGAAGGCATCCTCTGCGCCCTATGGAACGGGAAAAGATTAAACAATAAACATTAAACAATAAACATTAATAATATGTTAAGCGTAGATCAATTAGAAGACAAGTTGATAGACTTGGCATTTGCTGAGGATATCGGTGATGGCGACCACACAACCTTGTGTTGCATTCCAGAGGACGCCATGGGTAAGAGCCATTTGCTCATCAAGGAAGATGGCGTTTTGGCTGGTGTAGAAATGGCTAAGAAGGTGTTCGCACGCTTCGATCCTACCATGAAGGTAGAGGTTCTGTTGCAGGATGGTACCCACGTGAAGAAGGGCGACATCGCTATGATCGTAGAGGGCAAGACCCGTTCTTTGCTTCAGACTGAGCGTCTCATGCTCAACATCATGCAGCGTATGAGCGGTATTGCTACCATGACCGCTATGTATGTAAAGCGCCTTGAAGGTACCAAGACTCACATCCTCGACACCCGTAAGACTACTCCAGGTCTCCGTATGTTGGAGAAGCAGGCAGTGAAGATTGGTGGTGGTATGAACCATCGTATCGGTCTCTTCGATATGATTCTCCTCAAGGACAATCACATCGATTTTGCTGGCGGTATCGATAACGCCATCGACCGTTGTCATGCTTATCTCAAGGAGAAGGGTCTCAATCTGAAGATTGAAATCGAGGTTCGCAGCTTCGATGAGCTCGACCAGGTATTGAAGCACGGCGGTGTCAACCGTATCATGCTCGATAACTTCTCTGTGCCTGATACCAAGAAGGCTGTTGATATCATCGCTGGCAAGTATGAGACTGAGTCATCTGGCGGTATCACCTACGATACCATCCGTGACTATGCAGAGCAGGGTGTTGACTTTATCTCTGTAGGTGCCTTGACACACAGTGTGAAGGGTTTGGATATGAGCTTCAAGGCTTGTGATTAATATAAATAAAGGTATATTTTATGAATAAGATTTTTGCTTCAGCCTTGATGGCTGTGGCTATGTTGGGCAGTGTCTCAGAGGCTGAGGCCTGCAGCAACTTCATCGTGGGCAAGAAGGCATCAGTAGATGGTTCGGTGATGTGTTCTTACAGTGCCGACGACTACGGAATGTTCCAGTACCTCTGCCATTATCCTGCGGCTAAGCATGCCAAGGGCGAGATGCGCAAGATTTTCGATTGGGACAGCAACAAGTATCATGGTGAGATTCCTGAGGCTGCCGAGACCTACAACGTAATCGGTAACATCAACGAGTGGCAGGTTACCATCGGCGAGACTACCTATGGCGGTCGTGAGGAGATGGTGGATTCTACCGGTATCATGGACTATGGTTCACTCATCTATGTAGCTCTCCAGCGCAGTAAGACGGCTCGCGAGGCTATCAAGGTGATGACCACCCTCGCCAATACCTACGGTTACAACTCTGGCGGTGAGACCTTCACCATCTGCGATCCTAACGAGGCTTGGATCATGGAGATGATGGGTAAGGGTGCCGGTTCCAAGGGTGCTGTATGGGTAGCACTCCGCATTCCGGATGATGCCATCTGTGCACATGCCAACCAGAGCCGCATCGGCAAGTTCAATATGAAGGACAAGAAGAACGTGATGTATGCCAAGGATGTGGTTTCTTTTGCCCGCAGCAAGGGCTGGTTCAAGGGCAAGGATGCTGATTTCTCCTGGAAGATGGCGTATGCGAAGCCTGATTTCTCTGGTCGCCGTTTTTGCGATGCCCGTGCCTGGGCGATGCTGAACCACTTCTATGATATGAGCCCTTATCTGGATTGGGCACTCGGCAAGAATCCTGATGCGCAGGATATGCCTCTCTGGGTGGTTCCTAACAAGAAGGTGAGCGTGAAGGATGTTGAGAATGTGATGCGCGACCATTACGAGGGTACTCCTCTTTCTGTAGCCGACGGTTCTGATATCGGCTGTGGTATCTGGGAGATGCCTTATCGTCCTACACCATTGATGTACAAGGTGGATGGCAAGCAGTATTTCAACGAGCGTCCTGTAAGCACCCAGCAGACTGGTTTCGTATTCGTGAGCCAGATGCGTTCATGGTTGCCAAGAGAGATTGGCGGCGTGTTCTGGTTTGCCAACGACGATGCCAATATGGCTGCGTTCACTCCAGTATATTGCTCTATGACCGAGCGTCCTGAGTGCTACAATACTCCTGGTGTTGATGCGGTGCATTTCAGCAAGAAGAACGCTTACTGGGTTTGCAACATGACCAGCAACATGGTTTATCCTCGTTACAGTTTGATGTTCCCAACCTTGAAGGAGGTTCGTGATAGCTTGGACAACAGCTATTTTGCTGCTCAGGCAGGTGTTGAGAAGAAGGCTCAGGAGCTTTATGCCCAGAACCCACAGGCTGCCGTGAAGTATCTCAACGACTACAGTGTAGAGAAGGCGCAGCAGATGTTGGGTCGCTGGAACCAGCTTTTCGAGTTCATGGTGGTGAAGTACAATGATATGATCATCAAGCCAACCGATAAGAATGGTACCTTCAAGAAGACTCCATACGGTTTGGGTGCTACTCCAGTTCGTCCTGGTTATCCAGAGAAGTTTGCCAAGCAGCTTGTCAAGCAGAGTGGCGATAAGTTCCTGGTTCCTGAGGAGAAGAAATAATGGTTTTTGATTCTTGAGAATCAAAGATTCCGGAAAGTAAAAAGGGTCTATACGCCACCTTTTCATCGTGGCATATAGACCCTTGTCGTTTCCCGTGAGTATGCTAACCTCGACAAAACCAAGACAGCTGCACGAAAGAATTTCTGCTGCACTGGCGGTGATAAATAACTTTACAGATTAAACGTTGCGGAAAAAACTCTTAAGAGAAGCTGTCGTTTTCCTTAAGGAAAAATATATTTTCCCTTAAGGAAAAAAATAAAAATCCTTAAGGGAAAATTCTCAATCTCTTTTTCTCCCATTTTCCAGGCGTTTTCGTCTGTTCCTCTCTTCCTTGAATATTGTTTACACGGATATCTATTTCGTATGTCTCTTCAGGAAGATGCTGTGGTCGATGCAGGCAGGGAGCTCTTCCTTATAGTGAGTAACCATGATCATCGTCTTGTTTTTTCGCTTGCAGAATGCCTCGATGATATCCTTTACCAGGCGGCGGTTTCTGTTGTCAAGACCATGAAGAGGCTCGTCGAGGATGAGGAGCTCAGGATCCTTCACGAAGGCGCGTGCCAGAAGTACCAGGCGCTGCTCGCCACTTGACAGCTTCAGGAAACCACGGTCTTCCAAACCCTCCAGACCGAACACCTTCATCCAGAAACGGCACTGGTCCATATCCTTTTCCTTTGGCTTTACGTAGAGACCCACAGAATCGGTAAGGCCGCTCGCCACGATGCGGATGGCTGGCATATCACGCTGATAGGAACGGTGAAGCTCTGGAGATACATAGCCGATATGCTTCTTGATATCCCAGATGCTCTCGCCACTGCCACGAGGATTGCCGAAGAGGGCAATGTCGCAGGCGTAGCTCTGCGGATTGTCGGCACATACCAGACTGAGCAGGGTACTCTTACCGGCACCGTTCTGTCCGCTCAGCGCCCAGCGCTCACCATTGTTGACCGTCCAGTCGAGATCGTTGAGGATGATGCGCTCGCCATACTGGATGCGAACCTTGTTCATCTTCACCACTTCCTGACTGTGATATTCCCGGTCGCTATATGGCAGGTTGATGATGGCTTGTTTTAATTCTTCGCATAATACGTGGGCAGGGATGGGGTTGCGCTGTGCCAGATATTCTTCCTTGGTAAGCTTAGGATATACCTTCATATCCTTCACTTCTACCACGTGGGTGATGAACTCTGGAATGTCATCGCTCTTGCTCAATACGAGGATGATCTGCAGATGATGCTCGGTGGTGAGTGACTTGAGAAGCTCCTTGAGCTGGTCGCGGGTGTCGGCATCCAAACCGATGAAAGGATTGTCCATAATCAGCACGCGAGGCTCTGAGAAGAGGGTAGAGGCAAGCTTGAACTTGCGGAGCTCTCCACTGCTCAGCAGGATGGTGTATTTGTCAAGCAGGTGGTGCATGTGGAACAGCTCGTAGATGTGCTCCTGCAGCTGTCTGCGCTCCGGAGTATCTTCGCCAGCCATCTGATAAGCCTCTTCCAGCTTATCCTTGACGATAGGCGTGTTCTCATCTATTTCCAGCTGGTTCCAGCGCTGCTGCAGGAAGTAGGTGCGGTCGTTGTCGCCTCCGTAGGTATCACGGAAGGTGATATACTTGATATTGTCGCTCACCAGGGGCTTGGTACTAGGAGAAAAGTCGTAATCAGGATCGTGCATCAACAGCGGGTGTCTGCCCACAAGGATGTCCACGAACATCGACTTACCTCCACCATTGGGACCTACGATAGCGATATGCTCGCCGTCGCATGCCTCGAAGTTAACTGGCTCAGCCATACGCCATTCCGGCATACGGGTTACGCCATTCTGAATACTGATAATCTTTTGCATCTCTCTTATTTTTTATTGATATGTTGCTTGATAACAGGATGATATTTCCGGGCTAGGCTACTTGTGCGTGGTACGGTTGATAGCCGCCAGAAGCTTTGCCTGCGGGCCCGTCATACCTGTACCTTTCTCTATGCGGCTGGCGTTCTTGGTAGCAAAATCCTTCCAGCTGCTATAGTGCTTGTCGCCCGTTTCGGGTCTGCCCATCTGCAGGAAATGGCAGTAGGCAGCGCCCAGGGCATCGGTGGCATCCATGTATTTCGGCATCTCGTCTTCCCGGATGTTGAGCATGCGCTGCAGCATCGCCGCCACCTGCTCCTTGGAAGCCTGACCTTGTCCGGTAATTGCCATCTTGATTTTCAGCGGAGCGTACTCGTGGATGGGTACGTCGTGGTGGATGGCAGCAGCGATAGCCACTCCCTGCGCCCTGCCGAGCTTGAGCATCGACTGCACATTCTTGCCGAAGAAGGGAGCCTCTATCGCCATCTCGTCGGGCAGATAGGAGTCGATGATGCCAGTCACCCGCTCGAAAATCCTGCCGAGGCGCAAGTAGGGATCTTTCTCCTTGCGCATGTCAATGACGCCCATCACCACCAGTTCTGCCTTGTTGCCGATGACGCGTATCACGCCATAGCCCATCACGTTGGTGCCGGGGTCAATGCCCAGGATAATCTTTTCTGTGTTTGATTTCTTCTGAATCATCTGAAGTCCTTATCTTCTGAATCTATCGGTCCATATATGGATTATGAGCCAATTCCTCGCCGATGCTGGTAGCCTCACCGTGGCCTGGCAGCACCTGTGTTTCATCCGGCAACATGCCGAGAAGGCGCAGGCTGTTGATGATGCGGAACATGCTGCCGCCAGGAAAATCGGTTCTGCCGATTGAACTCTTGAAGAGAGTATCGCCCGAGAAGAGTACGTGCTCTGCCTCGCAATAGAAGCATACGGAGCCGTTGCTGTGGCCCGGAGTTTCGATGATGGTGAATTCGTGATTGCCGAACTTGATTACCTCATCTTCCTCAAAGAAATGACCGATAGGAGGGAAGTGGGTGTCGAGCTGCATCTGGTAGAATGTCTCTGCCTGATGAGCCAGACCCTTCATCAGCTTCTCATCGCCCTGTGCCACTTCCGGCTTCAGTCCGAACTCCTGGTAGATGGTATCGTTGCCGAAATTGTGGTCGAGATGACCATGGGTAACGAGGAGATGAACAGGCTTCAGATTGTTCTTTCTGATATACTCGGTAATCGCCTTGCGTTCTTCTGGATAGAAGGCGCCGCAATCTATGATGACGCACTCGAGGGTGTCATCGCTGACCACGTAGCAGTTTTCCTGCAACATGTTGACTTGGAATCTTTCGATATGTAGCATTTTACTTTTTTACTTTGAACTTTGAATATTGAACTTTGAACTTTATGATTAGTGAAGCTGATGAATTTCACTCCTATGCAGGAACATAAACCAGCTGCTTGTCCTGGCTGAACCACTCCTCATCGAAGAAGGTGCTGAGAGGGGTGATTTCTGAAATCTTATAATACTGCTTGAGCTCTTCCTTCAGATTGCCGCCCTTGAGGCAGAGCAAACCGTTCGGCAGGGCATTCTGACCAGCCTTCTTGAAGTTCTTCTTGATGATCTTCATCAGGTCGGGCAACTGCATCACGGCACGGCTTACCACGAAGTCGTACTTGCCTTTCTCGTCCTCGCCGCGCAGGTGTTCAGCCACCAGGTTCTTGAGTCCGATAGCGCCAGCCACCTCATTGCACACCTTAATCTTCTTGCCGGTGCCGTCGATGAGCTTGAACTTGCACTCAGGGAAGAGGATGGCGAGCGGGATGCCCGGAAAACCACCGCCGCATCCGAAGTCGAGAATCTCTGAGCCCGGGCGGAAGTTGATCGCCTTGGCAATA
The DNA here is from genome assembly GCF_040095255.1 of Segatella sinensis. Lineage (NCBI taxonomy): Bacteria > Pseudomonadati > Bacteroidota > Bacteroidia > Bacteroidales > Prevotellaceae > Segatella > Segatella sinensis. Next base: position 60,390 of record NZ_JBBNGE010000006.1, read on the forward strand.
GCCAGAGAGTGGAGCACATGGTGCTCGTAGAGGTTGTCGATATCCTTGCGGCTGATGACATTGATCTTGGCATTCCAATCGCGATACAGACCGTCGAGGGCAGCGAACTGCTTCTTCTGCTTGTCGGTGAGGTGAGGGAAATATTTCTCTATGATATTCATGCTATCTTGTTTTTGTTTCTTTCTATCTATAATAGTTAATGTATATACTTTATTTATTAATGTATATAAACCGATGCAAAGGTAGTGCAAATTGTAGATAAAACAAAATAAAATTAGCTTTTTTTGTATATTTAGTAGTTATTTCGGGGCTAGTTAGCAAAAAAATGTGTAACTTTGCACCCGAAAAAGATGTTAGATAGTATTTATTTAATATAAAAAGTAATGATAAAAGCAGCATTATTCGACTTAGACGGCGTGGTTTTCGATACCGAAAGCCAGTATTCCGTTTTCTGGGGAATGATAGGCAGGGAGTATCATCCGGAGATGCCTGACTTTGCGCTTCGCATCAAGGGACAGACCCTGGTTCAGATCTACGACAAGTACTTCTCTGATGATGCCACATTCGCTCATATTGATGGATACACCGATTGCAAGTCGGAACAGGCTAAGATAACAGCCCGGCTCGATGAATTCGAGCTGAATATGTCGTTTCCTTACATTCCCGGATTCGAAACTTTCCTGAAAGACGTAAAGGCGCATGGTGTGAAGTGCGCTGTGGTGACGAGCAGCAATCTGCAGAAGATGGAGCAGGTGTATAAGCATCATCCTGAGTTCAAGACCTATTTTGACCGCGTGCTCACCAGCGAAGATTTTGCCAAAAGCAAGCCGGATCCTGACTGTTATCTCAAGGGTGCAGCCTGTTTCGGAGCAAAGCCGGAGGAATGCGTGGGGCTGGAGGACAGCTTCAACGGACTGAAGGCCGTGAGAGCTTCGGGTGCATTTACCCTCGGACTCGCTACTACCAATTCTGCTGAGAGCATCCAGCCATACAGCGACTATGTGATAGCCGATTACGATGGATTCGGATACGATGACCTGGAGAAGATTGTAGAAAGGATAATCAGAAAATAGATAATCTGAGAAAGGATAATCAGGAAAATAGACTGATAAGAATAATACTTTTTAGTAAACACAATTATATGGGATATTTATCTACAGACAAAAAGAAAATCACAACCAAGACCTACGCCGAAATGAAGGCGGCAGGTGAGAAGGTTACGATGCTTACTGCCTACGATTTCACTACCGCAGGCATCATCGATGCTGCTGGCATCGATACCATCCTGATAGGTGATTCGGCTAGCAATGTGATGGCTGGAAATGCTGATACATTGCCTGTCACCGTAGATCAGATGATTTACCACGCACGCAGTGTGGCCCGCGCCTGCAATCATGCACTCGTGCTCTGTGATATGCCTTTCGGCAGCTATCAGGTTTGCAAGGAAGATGCCTTGCGCAATGCGTGCCGAATGATGAAGGAGACGGGCGTGGATGCGCTGAAGCTGGAAGGTGGTGTGGAAATCCTGGATACTGTTCAGGCACTCATCAATGCCGGTATTCCTGTTTGCGGCCATCTCGGACTTACTCCTCAGAGCGTGAACAAGTTTGGTGGTTATGGCATCCGTGCCAAGGAAGATGCAGAGGCTGAGAAGCTGGTCAGCGATGCTAAAGCACTGGATAAGGCTGGCTGCTTTGCCATCGTTCTGGAGAAAGTTCCTGCCAAACTGGCGGCTGAAGTTTCACGTCAGGTAAACGCTGTAACTATCGGTATTGGAGCTGGTAACGGTTGTGATGGACAGGTTTTGGTTTATGCTGATGCGCTCGGTATGACCCAGGGCTTCAAGCCAAAATTCCTGCGCCATTTTGCCCAGGTAGGCGAGGAGATGCAGAAGGGAGTAAAGGCTTATATCGATGCCGTGAAGAGCGTAGAGTATCCAAGCGCAGAAGAGAGCTACTAAGATGGATACGCAAAATACCCCGGTGCATTTTAATCTGTGGCACCGTGACTTCTGGTGTCTCTGCTTCGCCAATCTCTTCCTGATGACGAGCATCTATATGCTCCTCCTGAGCATACCTTATTTTATGGCTAAGGAGGGATATTCCGTTACTCAGGTTGGCGTGGTTTATGCTGCTTATGGCTTGGGCATCTTTCTTTTGGGTGGCTTCTGCTCCTATCTGGTGCAGCGCTATCGTCGCAATCGGGTATGCCAGATGTCCATCCTGGGTGTGGCAGTCAGTCTCGTCGTCCTTTATTATCTGGAAACCTTCTGGAACATCAAGGTGGGCTTCGAGATGCTGGTGGCGATGCGTCTGATTCAGGGCGCTTTCCTGGGCTTGGCAGAGATGTCGCTGGCGAGTACGCTGATTATCGATACCTGTGAATCTTTCCAGCGTACGGAGGCGAATTATATCACCTCCTGGTTTGCCCGCTTTTCTATTGCGGTAGGTCCTTTGCTGTCGCTTCTGGTCTATGATGTCTTCAGTATGAAAGTCGTTTTTCCGGTAGCCTCAGTATTGGCATTGGTTGCCTTGGTGCTGGTTTCCAGAGTGAAGTTCCCGTTCAAGGCTCCGTCAGAAAACGTGTCACTCATCAGCAGCGACCGCTTTTTCCTGCCTCAGGGATTTCCGCTGTTCATCAATATTGTATGTATCATGGTGATACCGGGCTTCTATCTGTCGCTGCCTCATTCTCTCACCGTCTATGCGATGTTTTTTTGCGGACTGTTTCTGGCATTGGTGGCAGAGAAATACGTTTTTGCTGATGCAGAGCTGAAGAGTCAGGTAATCGTGGGACTGATATTGATCGCGGCAGCAGAATTTGTTTCTTTAAGCGATCAGGATTTTGCCGAAGAGATGCTTGTACCTGCCTTGCTTGCCTTGGGAGTGGGTATCATCGGAAGCCGATTCCTGCTTTTCTACATCAAGCTTGCCAAGCATTGCCAGCGTGGCACCAGTATGAGCTCCTTCTTCCTGGCGTGGGAACTGGGGTTGAGCTTAGGAATCGGATTGGGTTTCTGGCTGGTGAAGGACTTGTATCCGAAGGGTCTTGGTATGGATCCGGTGATCTTGAATCCTGTGTATAAGGAACTTCTGTATCCGGCTTTCGGATTGACAGTGGTTTCTCTCCTGATGTATAATTTCCTAGTACATCCATGGTATATGAAGCATCGCAATCGCTGATGCTTCGTGTGCCTGCTTTATTAAAAGTTTCTAAAAATAGCGTTTGTGAAACTTTTTTAATATAATTTAGTTAGCTTTATTCGCTTTTGTGCTCATAATTGAGTACTTTTGCGTTTGATTTGAGAACGGAGGGCATTTTGGAAGTGCCCTTTGTTCAGTTTTTAGAATGAATTAAACGTAAAATTGATAATAAGATTATGGCAGAAGCTATTGATATCCGTGAGTTGAATATCCGGATTGAACAACAGAGTCAGTTCGTTACCAACCTGGTAATGGGCATGAACAAGGTCATCGTAGGTCAGAAGCACCTCGTTGACTGTCTCCTTATCGGTCTTCTCTCTGATGGTCACATTCTCCTGGAAGGTGTACCTGGTCTGGCGAAGACTCTTGCAATCAAAACATTGTCACAGTTGATTAGTGCAGACTATAGCCGCATACAGTTTACACCCGATTTGTTGCCTGCCGACGTAATCGGTACGCAGATCTATTCGCAGAAGGATGAAGCCTTCCATGTGAAGCGTGGACCTGTGTTTGCCAACTTCGTCCTGGCGGATGAGATCAACCGTGCTCCAGCCAAGGTGCAGAGTGCCTTGCTTGAGGCGATGCAGGAACATCAGGTAACCATCGGCGAGCAGACTTTCCATTTGCCTAATCCATTCCTGGTGATGGCTACCCAGAACCCGATAGAGCAGGAGGGTACCTATCAGTTGCCTGAGGCTCAGGTGGACCGTTTCCTCCTCAAGGTTATCATCGATTATCCTACCATCGAAGAAGAGAAGCTCATTATCCGTGAGAACATCCAGGGCGGTCTGCCTACCGTGACTCCGGTTACTACAGCCGAGGAAATCCTGAAGGCTCGCAGCATCGTCAACGAGGTGTATATCGATGAGAAGATTGAGCAGTATATTGCCGACATCGTCTTCGCTACCCGTTATCCAGACCGTTACGGCCTGGGCGAATTGAAGGATATGATTACCTTTGGCGGCAGTCCTCGTGCCAGCATCTCACTTGCCAAGGCAGCCAGAGCCTACGCCTTCATCAAGCACCGTGGTTACGTGATTCCTGAGGATGTACGTGCCGTGGCTCACGATGTACTCCGCCACCGCATCGGCCTCTCTTACGAGGCAGAGGCAAGCGAAATTACCAGCGAGGAAATCGTCAGCCGTATCATTAACAAGGTGGAAGTGCCTTGATGAACTAAGTGAAAAGTGAAGAATTCACTTGCTTCACTAATCATAAAGTTCAATGTTCAAAATTCAAAGTTCAAAGTAAATTAAGTTGGATACACAAGATATCTTAAAGAAAGTTCGGAAGATCGAGATCAAGACTCGCGGATTAAGCCAGAACATCTTCGCCGGCCAGTATCATTCTGCCTTCAAGGGTAGGGGAATGGCCTTTGCCGAGGTGCGCGAATATCAGTATGGCGACGACGTGAGAGACATCGACTGGAATGTGACGGCTCGCTTCCATCGCCCTTTCGTCAAGGTCTTTGAAGAAGAGCGAGAGCTTACCGTGATGCTGATGGTGGATGTGAGCGGTTCGCTCGATTTCGGTACCATGCGCCAGATGAAGCGCAACCTGGCTACCGAGATAGCTGCAACCCTTGCCTTCAGTGCCATCCAGAACAACGACAAGATAGGTGTCATCTTCTTTTCCGACAGAATAGAGAAATATATCCCTCCCAAGAAGGGACGCAAGCATATCCTCTACATCATTCGTGAGATGCTCGACTTTCATCCCGAGAGTCAGCGTACAGATATCGGATGTGCCCTGGAATACTTCACGAGGGTGATGAAACGCCATTGTACGGCTTTCGTCATCAGCGACTTCTACGATAGCAAGGACTATCAGCACCAGCTGCAGATAGCCAACCAGAAGCACGATGTGGTGGGAATACAGGTGTATGATCCACGTGCCAAGCAGCTGCCCGACGTGGGACTGCTCAAGGTGATGGATGCCGAGACGGGACACGAGATGTATATCGATACCAGTTCGAAGAAATTGAGAGTAGCTCACACCCAAAACTGGTTGCGACAGCAGGAGAATCTGCGACAGCTCTTTGCCAAGAGCAAGGTAGATTGGACTTCGGTAGCCACCAACGAGGACTTCTCGAAGGCGCTCCTGATGCTGTTCAAACAGAGAGGCTAAAGTAAGATAACATGAAAATAAAGAATATCATATTGACGATGGCGCTGATGGGTTGCTCTACGCTGGCTATCGGTCAGACCGTGGAGCAGCGCATGGATTCCCTGCAGCTGCTTATCGGACAGCAGACCATCCTGCACCTCAAGGCTACAGCCCGGAAGGGTGCCAGAATCGTGCTGCCATCCTTCAAACCTCAGGACCAGATTGTACCTGGTGTAGAGGTGGTGGAGCAGCGCAAGGGCGACACGATGCAGATGGGTGATGACCGCATCCAGGTGAGCCGCGACTATACGCTTACCTCTTTCGATGAGAAGGTGTTTGTGGTTCCTGCACTCGATGTGAAGATCGACGGCAAGAGCTATCACGGAAATCCGTTGGCGCTGAAGGTGCTCACCGTTCCGGTAGATACGGTGCATCCTAACCAGTTCTATCCGGCAAAGGGTGTACAGGATAATCCTTTCGAGTGGAGTGAGTGGAGCTTCGCCTTCTGGTTGAGCCTGCTGATGATTATCATCTGTGGTGCAATGATTTATCTCCGTAATCGTCTGAAGAAGAACAAGCCTATCATCGCCCGCATCCGCATCGTGAAGAGGGTGCCTGCCCATGAGAAGGCGCTGCGTGAAATCAATGACATCAAGCATCATCATACCAGCGCCAGCCAGGAGACTCAGAAAGAGTACTACACACAGTTGACCAATACGCTGCGTGCCTATATCGTGAGCCGCTTCGGATTCAATGCGATGGAGATGACCAGTGGAGAAATCATCGAGCACCTGCGTGCTTCGGGCGACCAGAAGATGATAGACGAGCTGAGAATGCTCTTCTCCACCGCCGACCTGGTGAAGTTTGCCAAGTACGAGATTCCGATGAACGAGAACGATGCCAACCTGGTGAATGCCATCAACTTCATCGACCGGACGAAGACCGATGAGCAGCCTAAGGAGGAGAAGATCGTTCCAACGCTCAGCACCGAAGACCAGAAGTCGCAGCAGCAGCGCCGACTCATCAAGACCCTGCTCTGGGTGGGCGGCATCAGCGTAGTTGCCATCTTCGGCTACATCGTTTATCAGGTAGCGATGCTCGTGATGTAAATGTCATCAGGCTCAGAAATCCAGAGCTGGTGATGTAAACAATAAAAAGAAATTAAGAAATGGAATTTGCAAGTAAAGCATATTTTCTGCTGCTCCTGCTGCTGATACCTTATATATTATGGTATTTCCTGGGCAGGAAGAAGAGCGAGCCTACGATGCGCATGAGTGATACACGAATCTATCAGTATGCTCCGAAGAGCATGCGCGTTAGGCTCATCCATCTGCCGATGGTGCTGAGATGCATCTGCTTCGTGCTCATCGTCATAGCTATGGCCCGTCCGCAGACTCACTATTCCTGGGACAACAAGACCGTAGAAGGTATCGATATCATGCTTGCCATGGACGTATCAACCTCTATGCTTGCCGAGGACCTGAAGCCAAACCGTATGGAGGCGGCGAAGGATGTTGCCACAGAGTTTATCTCAGGCCGTCCTACTGACAATATCGGACTCACCATCTTTGCCGGAGAGGCTTTCACGCAGTGTCCGATGACTACCGATCATGCCAGTCTGCTCAGACTCCTGCATGACACCCGCACTGATATTGCGGCTCGCGGACTCATCGACGACGGTACCGCTGTGGGTATGGGACTTGCCAACGCCGTGACCCGACTCAAGGATTCCAAGGCAAAGAGCAAGGTGGTGATCCTGCTCACCGACGGTAGTAACAACATGGGTGACATCTCGCCTATGACCGCTGCCGAGATAGCCAAGAGCTACGGCATCAGAGTCTATACCATCGGAGTGGGAACCAACAAGGTGGCGCCTTATCCGATGCCTGTGGCAGGAGGCGTACAGTATGTCAATATCCCGGTGGAAATCGATACCCAGACGCTGCGCGACATCGCTCAGACCACCGATGGAAACTTCTATCGTGCTACGAGTACTGCCGAGTTGAAGAAAATCTACAAGGACATCGACAAATTGGAGAAGTCTAAGTTTAATGTGAAGCATTTTGCCAAGCGTTATGAGGCCTATCAGCCTTTTGCCCTGGGTGCACTCCTGGTACTGCTCCTGGAGATATTGCTCCGCCTCACTTGGTTCAGAAGAATTCCTTGATGAAAGAGGAGTTTAGACAATATAGATTATAACATCATATAAATATGTTAAGATTTGAAGATCCTACGTTTCTCTGGCTGCTCTGGCTGATACCGGTGCTCATACTGGTTCGTCTGGTAGGCTGGAGAAGGCGAAAGGCTAAGCTGAAAAGATTGGGCGATCCGGAACTGCTCAAGCAGTTGATGCCCAACATATCCAAATACCGTCCTACGGTGAAGTTTGTGCTGATGCTTGCAGCCTTGGCACTCGTCATCGTGATGGTGGCTCGCCCTCAGATGGGAAGCAAGATTTCTCACGACAAGCGTAATGGCATCGAGACGATGATCTGTCTCGATATCTCCAATTCCATGCTTGCCGAGGATGTGGCTCCTTCCCGTCTCGACAAGAGCAAGATGCTGATAGAGAATCTGGTAGATAACTTCAGCAACGACAAGATCGGACTGATTGTCTTTGCAGGCGATGCCTTCGTGCAGTTGCCTATCACCAGTGATTATGTATCGGCAAAGATGTTCCTGCAGAATATCACCCCGGGGCTGCTCCAGACTCAGGGTACCAATATCGGCGATGCCATCTCGCTTGCCACCAAGAGTTTTACCCAGCAGGACAATGTGGGTAGAGCCATCATCGTGATTACCGATGGTGAGAACCATGAGGATGGTGCCAAGGAGGCAGCCGAGATTGCCCAGAAGAAGGGCATCAACGTGTTTATCCTCGGTATCGGTAATACCAAGGGTGCTCCTATCCCGATGGGCGATGGCTCTTATCTGAAGGATCACGCAGGCAATACCGTGATGACTGCCCTCAACGAGCAGATGTGCCGCGAACTGGCGCAGGCTGGCAAGGGTCAGTATATCCATGTGGATAATACGAGTGATGCAGAAAAGGCATTGAATGATGACCTTACCAAGTTGCAGAAGGGAGATATGACCAGCGTGATATACAGTGCCTATGATGAACAGTTTCAGGCTGTGGGCATTCTCATCATCCTCCTGCTCATCATCGAGGTCTGCATGCTGGAAGTAAAGAATCCGTTGCTCAGGAACATTAAGTTCTTCAAAAGGGATTCCTTGAAGCTGCCGAAATAAAGCAGCTTCATAAGTCTGGGCTGTCACCTATTCGCCCTGAAAGGGCAGAAGCTCTTAGCCCAGGGCATCGCCCTGGGTAAAGCGAGTAGTAGCAAGGCGCCCTGAAAGGGCAAAAGCTTTAAAATATAGATGTAAAAATGAAGTATATACGTTATATAATAGTAACAGTGGCAATGTTGCTGGTGGGTACGGCACAAGCCGGAGCCCAGACTGATCGCAACCTGATCCGTCAGGGCAATCGTGCCTTCAAATCTCAGAAATGGGCAGTGGCAGAAACCCAATATCGCAAGGCTATCTCCAAGAATCAGAAGAATCCACAGGCGATATACAATCTTGGTTGTGCGCTCATGGCGCAGCAGAAAGACTCCATGGCGATACAGCAGTTTACCAATGCTGCCCAGTTGGAAACCAACCGCCTCCGCCGTGCTGCCAGCTATCACAACATGGGCGTAATCATGCAGAACCACCATGAATATGCCCAGGCCATCGAATACTACAAGATGGCGCTGAGATGCAATCCACAGGACAATGAGACCCGTTATAATCTTGCCCTCTGCAAGAAGTTGCTCAAGAACAATCCGCAAAACAAGGACAAGAACAAAGACAACAAGGATAAGAACAAGGACAAGAACAAGAAGGATCAGAATAAGGACAAGAACAAAGACAACAAGGATAAAAACGACGATAAGAATAATAAGAATAACAAGAACAAGAATAAGAATAACAAGAATAATCAGAACCAAAACCAGCCGAACCAGGACAATATGAGCCGCGAGAATGCCGAGCAGCTCCTGAATGCCGCCGTTCAGCAGGAGCAAGCCACCAAGCGCAAGTTGCAGAAGGCGATGAGCCAGCCACGCAGAAAGGCTTACGACAAGAATTGGTAAAAGATTAGATAAGATAAAAATACGGTTTACATATAATATTTAGCTATTATTTAAGATACGATATGAAAAGAATAGGTTGGTATATGATATTGCTGATATGCTTGCTAGGCTACCAGGTGCATGCGGTGGCCCAGCATATCTCCGTGTCGGCTCCATCGCACGTAGCGGCTGGAGAAAACTTCCGTGTCGCCTATACCATCAACACCCGTGATGTAGAGGAATTCAGAATGGGTGCAGTGCAGGATGGACTCGAAGTCATCGCAGGCCCTTACACATCCTCGCAATCCAGTTATCAGATGATCAACGGACATACCTCGTCCTCTTCATCTGTAACCATCACCTACACCCTTTATGCGGCAAAGAATGGTACCTTCAACATAGGTGCTTCCCACGCTATCGTGGGGGGTAGGAGCCTGGCTTCTCGCGCTGTGAAGATTACGGTGTCGGGTCACGCCCAGCATACCAACGGCGCTCCTAGCATGCACGGACAGAATAGCTACGACCAACCTCGTATGCGTACCGCAGGCTCTGCCATCTCAGGCAGCGACCTCTTCATCAAGGTGTCTGCCAACAAGAAGAGAGTACACGAGCAGGAACCTATCCTGCTTACCTACAAGGTATATACACAGGTGGAACTCACCCAGCTGGAAGGCAAGATGCCAGACCTGAAGGGATTCCACAACCAGGAAGTACCTCTGCCACAGCAGAAGACCTTTCATACCGAAATGGTGAACGGCCGTCCTTACAAGTGTGTCACCTGGAGCCAGTATGTGATGTATCCTCAGATGACCGGTAAGCTGGAGATACCTTCTATCACCTTCAAGGGCATCGTGGTACAGCAGAACCGCAATGTCGATCCTATGGAGGCCTTCTTCAATGGCGGATCCGGATATGTAGAGGTAAAGAAGGACATCAAGGCTCCGGGTATCACCCTGCAGGTAGATCCGTTGCCTCAGCGCCCTGCCAACTTCTCGGGTGGAGTAGGTAAGTTCAATATCTCTGCTTGTCTTGACAAGAAGGAAATCAAGGCCGGCGAACCGATCACGCTCCGTGTGATTGTGGGAGGTATCGGAAACCTCAAGTTGCTTAAGCAGCCAGTAGTGAATTTCCCGAAGGATTTCGACAAGTATGATGCCAAGGTAACAGATAAGACCCGACTCACCGCCAATGGAGTGGAGGGTAATATGATCTACGATTTCCTGGCTGTTCCTCGCAATCAGGGCAGCTATACCATTCCAGCCGTGGAGTTCACCTATTATGATACCAGCAAGAATGCGTATAAGACCATCAAGACCCAACCTTTCACTCTGAACGTGGAGAAGGGAGATGGATCAACGTCCGAGTCGGCTGACTATACCAGCAAGGACAAGGATATCCATACCATCATGTTGGGCAAGACCTCACAGCATCAGGCAGATGATATGTTCTTCGGAAGCTTCGGCTACTGGACCAGTCTGCTCATTCCGCTCATCGCCTTCTTCGTGCTGCTGGTGGTATTCCACCGCAGAGCCATCGAGAATGCCGACATCGTGAAGAAGCGCTCCAACAAGGCGGGCAAGATAGCCACCAAGCGTCTGCGCATGGCCAACAAGCTGATGCTGCAGGGCAAGCAGGGTGAGTTCTACGATGAGGTGATGCGTGCCCTTTGGGGATATATGAGCTACAAGCTGAACATGCCGGTAGAGCAGCTCTCTCGTGAGAATATCCGTGAGAAACTCTTCGCCCACGATGTGGACGATGTTACAATACAGAAGTTTACTTCCGCTCTCGATGAGTGCGAGTTCGAGCGTTATGCTCCAGGCGATCCTGCCGGCAATATGAACCGTACCTTCGAATCAGCAATGACAGCGATTATGGAAATAGAAAATGCAATCAATGCGGCTCGCAAGAACGCCAAGAAGCATCCTGCCGGATATTCCTTCGTATGGCTGCTCCTGGCGATGCTGGGCTTCGGCGCTTCTCCTGTATCGGCAATCACCAAGAATAATGCCGATACGGAATACCAGAAGGGCAACTACCAGCAGGCTATCCGCGACTACGAAGAGCTGCTCAAGAATGGTGCCTCTGCCGAGATTTACTACAATCTCGGCAATGCCTACTATCGTACAGACAATATCACCAAGGCGGTGCTCAACTATGAACGTGCCCGCCTGCTCTCGCCTGGAGATGAGGACATCAACTTCAATCTCCAGTTTGCACGCAGCAAGACCATCGACAAGATTACTCCGGTAAGCGAAATGTTCTTTGTTACCTGGTATAAGGCGCTGGTCAACTTTACGAGTGTAGATAACTGGGCGAAGACTGGTATCATCTCCATCATCATGGCGCTGCTGCTCGTGCTGCTCTATCTCTTCGGTCCGCACATCCTGATGCGCAAGATCGGCTTCTTTGGCGGTATCGGCTTCTTCCTCGTCTTCCTGCTGAGCAATCTCTTTGCCTATCAGCAGAAGCAGGCGCTCGACAACCGCAAGGGTGCCATCATCATCTCACCTTCCGTGAACATCAAGAAGACGCCTGCCAAGACCAGTACCGATCAGTTTGTACTCCACGAGGGTACCCGTGTAGATATCATCGACAAGGGTATGACCGACTGGCGTGGCATCCGCGTAGGCGATGGAAGAGAAGGATGGATCGAGACCAAGCATCTCGAGGAAATCTAGGAGAATGAAGTGGATGGAGCGTCAGACACTGATATCATTCTACATTCAACATTAAATATAAAACAATAAGTAAATGGATTTTAGTTCGATACAAGATATTGACTTTCAGATACTGCAGTGGTTCAACGGCAGTAACAATGTGATTCTCGACCAGTTGGTGATGGCACTTACTTCGGGTTTCACTTGGATACCGCTCTATCTTGTACTCTTTATCATCGTGATGCGCAATAATGAGACAGTCGGGCAGATTGGTCTTATTGTAGGCTGCGCATTCCTGTGCATCCTTTTTGCAGATGGCATTGCCGAGGGAATCATCAAACCGCTGGCGGCCAGATGGCGACCTTCCAACGATCCGCTGGTAAAATATTCCGTACAGGTAGTGGATAATCTTCGTCTGAAGGACTACAGTTTCTGTTCGGCGCATGCAGCCAATACCATGGCGATAGCCGTGTTCTTCTCGCTGCTTGTAAGGAGCAGGCTGCTCACCTTCACCCTGGTAGCATGGTCGCTGGTGAACTGCTGGACCCGCCTCTATCTGGGCGTTCATTATCCGCTGGACATCGTATGCGGCATGCTGCTGGGCATGGTGGTTGGTACGCTGGTATATCTTTTCTTCCATCGTATGTACCGGCGTATGTCACCGGAAATCAAGTATGTTTCGAATCAATATACCAGTACGGGATATGATTGCGATGACATCGATATGATTATGACCGTTCTGATGCTCACCCTCGTATATGTCATCCTGCGTGCCGTCGTTCTGATGACGGGATTATAATAGTAGTATAATAGCCTTTTCTGAAAAAAGGCAAATCATAAAGTTCAAAGTTCAAAGCTCAAAGTTCAAAGTAAATAATGGATACAAAACATATTAAGATAAGTGATTATAATTACGATTTGCCTGATGAGCGCATCGCCAAGTTTCCTATCTCACAGCGCGACCACAGTAAACTGCTGGTCTATAAGCATGGCGAGGTAAGCGACGATGTGTTCTTCCATCTTCCCGACTATCTGCCAAAGGGTGCCATGATGGTATTCAATAATACCAAGGTAATCCAGGCGCGCATGCATTTCCGCAAGGAGACGGGAGCACTCATCGAGGTGTTCCTGATGGAACCTGCTGCACCTACCGACTATGAGCTGATGTTCCAGACATCGGGTCACTGCTCATGGCTCTGTATGATTGGTAACCTGAAGAAATGGAAAGAGGGAAGCCTGAAGCGAGACTTCGAGATCAAGGGGCATCAGCTTACTCTCTCTGCTACCATGCGCCGTGGAGATGCCCTCAGTGTAGAGGCTTCAGAGATGGTAGCCAAGGGTGGTGGCACCAACTATTGGGTGGATTTCGACTGGGACAACGAGCATGTTTCCTTTGCCGAGATTCTCGAGGTAGTGGGAGAGTTGCCTATCCCTCCTTATCTGAACCGCAAGACAGAAGAAAGTGACAAGACCACTTATCAGACTGTATATTCCAAGATCAAGGGTAGTGTGGCTGCCCCAACAGCCGGTCTGCATTTCACCGATGCGGTGCTCCAGGACCTGGATGCGCATGGCATCGACCGTGAAGAGGTAACCCTTCATGTAGGAGCGGGAACTTTCAAGCCGGTGAAGAGTCTTGAGATAGAAGGTCATCAGATGCATACCGAATATATCGTGGTTCATCGTCGCAGTCTGGAGAAGCTCATCAAGCACGAGTGCCAGGTCATCGCCGTGGGAACCACCAGCGTGCGCACCATCGAGAGTCTCTACTATATGGGTGTGCATCTTATCAAGCATCCTGAGGCAAGTGAAGAGGACCTGCATGTAAAACAGTGGGATCCATACGAGCTGTCGGCAGATGGCAATCTGGTGGATGGCATCAGTCCGGTGCAGGCTATCCAGGCAATCGTCGATTATCTCGACCGCAACGGCTTGGAAGCCTTGCATTCCAGCACACAGATCATCATCGCTCCAGGTTATACCTATAAGATAGTGAAGATGCTGGTAACCAATTTCCATCAGCCTCAGAGCACCCTGCTTCTCCTGGTGAGTGCCTTCCTGCATGGTGATTGGAAGAAGGTATATGATTATGCCCTCTCTCATGATTTCCGCTTCCTGAGCTATGGAGATTCCTCCCTGCTCATTCCGTAAGGAGAAGAAGTCGAGCAATAACAGAACTGCTAATCATAAAGTTCAAAGTTCAAAATTCAAAGTAAAATAGTATGATTTCAGTAGAAGGACTGAAAGTAGAGTTTGGCGTAAAGCCACTTTTCAATGATGTAAGCTTCGTAATCAACGACCGCGACCGCATTGCCCTGGTAGGTAAGAACGGTGCCGGCAAATCTACGATGCTGAAGATTCTCTGTGGCTTGCAGAAGCCAACCTCCGGTGTGGTGGCTATCCCTAATGAAACCTCTATCGGCTACCTGCCTCAGGTGATGAAACTGCAGGATGATACCACCGTGAAGCAGGAAACCCGCAAGGCTTTCGCCCACAATACCGAGATGAAGGCGCGCCTCGACAAGATGCAGCAGGAAATGGCCGACCGCACTGACTACGAGAGCGAGAGCTATGCCCAGCTGGTGGAGAAGTTCACCCAGGAGCACGAGCGCTACATGATGATGGGCGGTGAAAACTACGAGGCGGAAATAGAGCGCACGCTGAGCGGTCTGGGTTTCACCCGTGAAGATTTCGACCGTCCTACCCGGGAGTTCTCCGGTGGATGGCGTATGCGTATCGAGTTGGCAAAGATTCTGCTCCAGAAGCCGGATGTACTCCTCCTCGATGAGCCTACCAACCATCTTGATATCGAGAGTATCCAGTGGCTGGAGCAGTTCCTGGCTCAGAGTGCCAAGGCGGTGGTGCTGGTAAGTCACGACCGTGCCTTTATCAATAATGTAACCAACCGCACCCTGGAGATTACCTGCGGAAGGGTAGAGGATTACAAGGTGAAATACGATGAGTATGTGGTTCTTCGTGCCGAGCGCCGCGAGCAGCAGCTCCGCGCTTACGAAAACCAGCAGAAGGAAATAGCCGATATCAAGGATTTCATCGAGCGTTTCCGCTATAAGCCTACCAAAGCTGTACAGGTACAGAGCCGCATCAAGCAGTTGGAGAAAATCGTTCCTATCGAGGTGGACGAGGTGGATACCAAGCAGATGCATCTCAAGTTCCCTCCTTGTCTCCGCAGCGGCGATTATCCTGTCATCTGCGATGAGGTGAGAAAGGATTATGGCGATCATACCGTCTTCGACCATGTGACCCTTACCATCAAGCGTGGCGAGAAAGTGGCATTCGTAGGTAAGAACGGCGAGGGTAAATCTACTCTGGTGAAGTGTATCATGGGCGAGATTCCTTTTACGGGCAATCTCAAGATAGGTCATAACGTGCAGATTGGTTATTTCGCACAGAACCAGGCACAGCTGCTAGATGAGAACCTTACCATCTTCCAGACCATCGACAATGTGGCTACCGGCGAGATGCGTCTCAAGGTGAACGATCTGCTGGGTGCCTTTATGTTTG
Source organism: Segatella sinensis (assembly GCF_040095255.1). NCBI lineage: Bacteria > Pseudomonadati > Bacteroidota > Bacteroidia > Bacteroidales > Prevotellaceae > Segatella > Segatella sinensis. The sequence continues at coordinate 75,999 of NZ_JBBNGE010000006.1, forward strand.
GTGGCGAAACTTCCGAGAAGTATGTCAAGGTGTTGAGTGGAGGAGAGCGCAGTCGTCTGGCGATGATCAAGCTCCTGCTCGAACCGGTGAATCTCCTGATTCTCGATGAGCCTACCAACCATCTCGACATGCAGTCGAAGGATGTGTTGAAGGAAGCCATCAAGGCATTTGACGGCACCGCTATCATCGTGAGCCACGACCGTGAGTTCCTCGACGGACTGGTAGATAAGGTATATGAGTTTGCCGGTGGAAAGGTACGTGAGCATCTGGGCGGTATCTACGATTATCTCCGTGCCCACAATGCCGAGAGCATCAGTCAGGCGCTGGCCAGTCAGGGCGTAAGTCAGAATATGTCATCTGCCGGATCTCCATCTTCTTCTTCATCATCATCTGCAGATTCTTCCGAGGCATCCTCCGGCAAGCTCAGCTATGCCGAGCACAAGGAGCAGCAGAAGAAGATTCGCAAGGCTGAGAAGGCGGTGAAGGAATGCGAGACGAAGATTGAAAAGCTCGAAACCCGCAAGGCTGAGATTGATGCCCTCCTGATGAAGCCTGAGAATGCTACGAATATGGAACTCGTTACCGAATATACCGAGCTGATGAAGAGCCTGGATGAGGAAAACGAGAACTGGATGATGCTCTCCGAAGAACTGGAGGAAATCAAGAATTCATAGTTAAAACAATAATAAACAACGAGAAAATGAAAATGAAGTACATCCTTCCGATGATGATGCTCGCAGCCATGCCTTTGGCTGCTGATGCCCAGAACAAGTCGGGACTTGTCTTGAGCAATCTTGACAAGACAGCAAAGCCTGCTGATGATTTCTATCAGTTTGCTACCGGTGGCTGGCAGAAGAACAATCCGCTGCCTGCTGCCTACAGCCGTTATGGTAGTTTCGATCAGTTGGCTGAGAACAACAACAAGCGTATCAACTCTATCCTTGATGAGCTCAAGAAGAAGACCTACAAGGCTGGAACCATCGAGCAGAAGCTTTCCGACTTCTACAAGTTGGCGCTCGATATCGACCGCCGCAACAAGGAGGGCATTGCTCCTGTAAAGCCTCTCCTCGACGAGATTGCAGCTGCCAAGAACAAGGCTGAGCTCCAGAAACTGCAGGTGAAGTATGCCATGCAGGGCTTGGGCGTAGGTTTCGGTACCGGTTTCGGTGCTGACGAGAAGAACGTTACCATGAACATCTACAATGTGATGCAGGGTGGCTTGACTCTCGGTTCCAAGGATTACTACCTCAACAACGATGCTGCTACCGTAGCTATCCGTGAGGCTTTCAAGACCTACGTGGCAAAGATGTTCCAGCTCTATGGCTTCTCTGCAGCCGATGCAGCCAAGAAGGCACAGAAGGTATTCCTCCACGAGACCAGTCTTGCTACTATCTCCAAGAGCCGTACCGAACTCCGTGACCCACAGGCTAACTACAACAAGATGAGCCTGAAGCAGTTTAAGGAGAATTATCCAAATATTCCTCTTGAGGCATTGGCTAACGGCGAGGGTATCAAGAGCGAATATATCCAGGAGATGATTGTGGGTCAGCCTGCATTCATGGCTGGTTACGACAAGATTACTGCTGCAGAGGATGCTGAGACCTTGAAGGCATTGATGGAGTGGAGTGTCATCGGCAGTTCTTCTGCTTATCTCACCGATGAGATCCGTGAAGCAAACTTCGATTTCTTCGGCAAGACCATGAGTGGCAGAAAGGAAGACCATCCATTGTGGAAGCGTGCTACTTCTCAGGTAGATGCTCAGATGGGTGAGGCACTCGGCAGAATCTACTGCAAGAAGTTCTTCCCAGAGTCATCCAAGAAGATGATGGAGACTTTGGTCAAGAATCTCCAGGTGAGTCTCGGTCAGCGTATTGATGCTCAGGAGTGGATGAGTGCAGAGACCAAGGCTGCTGCCCACAATAAGCTCGATAAGTTCTATGTCAAGATCGGTTATCCTAACCAGTGGACTGACTATAGCAAACTTACCATCGATCCATCCAAGAGTTTCTATGAGAACGTGATGGCTTGCCGTCAGTTCCGCAACAATAAGGAGATTGCAGAGAAGGCTGGTAAGCCAGTCAACAGAGACGAGTGGTATATGACGCCTCAGACTGTGAATGCTTACTATAATCCTACCACCAATGAGATCTGCTTCCCAGCAGGTATCCTTCAGTATCCATTCTTTGATGCCAAGGCTGACGAGGCATTCAACTATGGTGCTATCGGTGTAGTGATTGGTCATGAGATGACTCACGGTTTCGACGATCAGGGTCGCCAGTATGACGCCAGCGGTAACCTGAAGGATTGGTGGACCGCTGCTGATGCAGAGGGCTTCAACAAGCGTGCCGATATGTATGCTGATTTCTTCAGCAACATCAAGGTATTGCCTGATCTGAATGCCAACGGTCGCTTTACATTGGGTGAGAACCTTGCCGACCACGGTGGTTTGATGGTATCTTTCAATGCATTCAAGAATGCGACAGCCAAGAAGCCTTTGAAGAACAAGGATGGCTTTACTGCTGATCAGCGCTTCTTCCTTGCTTACGCAGGTGTATGGGGTCAGAACATCACCGAGAAGGAGATTCGCAACCGTGTGAAGAACGATCCTCATGCACTTGGCAAGTGGCGTGTAGATGGTGCTCTTCCTCACATTGATGCCTGGTATGAGGCATTCGGTGTAAAGCAGGGCGACAAGATGTTCATTCCTAAGAATGAGCGTCTGGAGCTTTGGTAAAGATCAAATATCCTATCCCGTTAGTTTTTAAAGTTTTAAAGGGATAAGAATGAAATATGAAAAAGGCTGCGTTACCACCGGATAACGCAGCCTTTTTTGTACCCGATGGTAAATATGGGGAATGATGATAACTAGTATTGATGGTTATCGTAAGTAATATGGTCAGCTATCGTAAGTAATATGGTTAGCTATGGTAAGTAATATGATTTGTCGTAAGTAATATGAAAAGTCTTCGAAGTTAATAAGGATAGTTGTTGGAAGATATAATCTCTGTCGTTGGGATTGTCTATATCTAAAACCGCCAACAGCTGTTGTGCGCTTGCATATCAGCTGTTGTGCGGTTGTCCATCAGCTGTTGTGCAGATGCCAATCAGCTGTTGTGCTATGAAATCCAGACAAATTATATGCCGTTAAAATAACTCCAGGATCTTATCGATTATCTTTTCGATGCTGGAAGAATCGGTGGTCTCTTCGAGCTTCTGGTTGATTTTCTCTTCTACCTTCTTGCTCACTTTATCCGCCGCCTTATCGAAAGCCTGATTGGCTTTCTCTTCCAGTTTCTTCTGCATTCTTGTGCTGAAGTTGCCTTCATCGCTATCAGCCTGGTCCTCATTGGCATTGGCTTCTGAATCTGATCCATCCATATTAGGAGTATCAGAGGATACATTTGATTCTGACTCCTCGATATGGAGATTATCGGCTGATTCCAGCGCTTTCACCATATCGTCGGCATTCATCGTATAGACGTTGCCTAAAATACCGAAACTCACGGTATGCGGCTTGCCGTTGAACTCTACGGAACCCGTAGAGCAAACAATATAGTTGTGGTATTCGAAAAGCTGGTTCATCGCTTCGTCCATCATGCTGCCAGCCATCATCTTGGCTACAGAGCGGAGCGCCTGCGAGAAGAAATTGTTGTCGGTAGGTCCTACCGCCTTTTCTACTGCCTTGCTTGCCTCCGTGCGAACCTTCTCCTTATGAGCATCTGCGCTCGGATTGGTTATGGCAAATATGGCAAGGATGAAAATGATGAGACCTATCACCATCTTCATGGCGAAATGGCTCGTCTTCTTCTTAGGCTGCTGCTGGAAATTCGAATGCATCGCTGCTCCCTGCTGGAATCCCTGCTGATAGGCTTCCTGCTGGGCTTTCTGATAATCCTGCTGATGAGCCTGCTGCTGGTTGGCTTCCTGCTTTTGGGTATTCTGGTTGCTCTGGTTGGCTTCTACTGCTTCCAATACAGCTCTCAGATCCTCTACCTTCCAGGCAGGAGTCCAATCTGCCATACCCTGCTTCCATACCAGTGTTTCGGGACTGATGCCCTTCTGTACAAGTTGGTCGAAACTGAAAGGACCTGCCTGCTGTCCATTGCGATCGATTATAAAAAATTCCATCTTTGTCCTTTTAATTTTTAAATGTTAACATTCAACTTTATTAGTGGGTTGCCTTCCACCATCCAGTCTTCTCTCTTCCCTTGAGGGCTACACTGTGCTGGCTCGGGTCGGAGATGGAAAGGCCGCAATAGCTCTTCACCTGGAAGGTGGTTCCTCTATAGGAATCCTTCAGCATGGTTAATGCCTCATCGGTATGCGCTGCCTCCTTGATGGTTTTCTGCATCTGGGCGGCAAACTGGTCTTTCAGGTAACCGCTTGGCTTGAGGCTATCAACATATACCGACATGTCATAAAACAGGTTGGGAGTGAAGCCGTCGAGAGGTTGGATTGTTTCTAGAGGAATGGAGGAATCGAGCGTATATTTGCTGTTGATTTCCTTCATTACGCTAGCCAGGTTATCCATCTCGCGACAGTCGATGGCTGCCATGTTGCAATAAGGTACTTCGCTGGATTTGTAGAAGTTGACAATACCGTTCACGATGCCGGAATAGTTGGGTGTTGCGGAATTGAGCATGCTCCAGATGCTTCGGTATGGAATGCCCATACCCATCACCTCGCTGCTCGAACTGATGAGATAGTTGGTGACATCCTTCAGCTCGTAGGCTGTCTCCACATTTCCCATATAGCAGGCATCGAAGAGGATGTATTGCATCTTCATTCCGCTCTGTCTGATTCCTTCTGCCAGGGTTGGGATGTCCATGGCATAACTCTTGGAATCTACACTTCCGAAGAAGCGGGTGACTGGAAGGTTTGGGTCGCTACCAAACTGGATGCCGCTGAATGCACTGGATGGCTTGCCGGCTGTGGCTGTGCTTCCGAAGCCAGGACGGGCATAGTTCGGATAATTCACCCAATCTTCTGCATAGGTCCATCCGCATCCATGTACTCCGATGATGAGGGCATAGTTGAGTGCCTCGGCATTTTGCTTCACCTCATTGAGAAGGTTGGCGAATCCCTCTGCCGTGCAATAGCTGTTGTCCTCGTAGGTCTTCACGGGCACACGGTTCACCTTCCTGCTGACGGCATCGTACTGCAGATCGTAGAGTGTGCTCTTGTTGTATTTCTCGCTGAAAAATACCATCACACGTGAGTCACTAAGTCCTTTCTTGGCTACGATACCCTGGCAGATGCTGTCGATGTTGTTTGAAAGGAATTCCTTCAAACCCGAACTGGTGGTACTGCCTGTCCATGGATAATATATCAGGATGGTCTGCTTGTTGACGCTATCCACATCAAAAGCCTCGTCGCTACAACTGGTGAAAGTCATGGCGAACGAAAACATACATATAAATAAGGTGAAAAGCTTCTTGATCATAATTAAAAATGTTGAATGTTGAATGTTGAGTTGTAATCTTGCTAACTAATCAGCTTGCCTAATTCAACATTCTACACTCAACATTCCAGCTTGCCTAATTCAACATTCTACACTCAACATTCAACATTAAATATAATACTGTTACTTCTTCTTCAGTTCCTCGATGGTTGCCTTGAGGGCAGCAATCTTCTCTACAGAGTCGCTCTCCTTCTTGCGCTCCAGGGCAACTACCTTCTCAGGAGCGTGAGCTACGAAGTTCTCATTGCTGAGCTTCTTGCGTACACCCATCAGGAAGCCCTCCAGGTGCTTGAGCTGAGCCTCTGCCTTCTCAATCTCGGCTGCCACGTCGATGAGGTCGCCCAATGGTACGGCAAACTCGTCGGTGCCTACCATGAAGCTGGATGCATCGGCACTCTTCTCGTCGATGACCTCAATCTTGTCGAGGTTGGCCATCTTCAGCGTTACGTCGTTGTAAGCCTCGAAATCGTTCTTGCCTACTACCTGGAGAGACAACTGCTCCTTCTGGGCAATGTTCTTCTGGTTGCGAACGGTACGAACACCGGCGATGATCTGCTTCACTGCCTCAATGTCGGCTGCCAACTTCTGCTCCTCAGCTGTAGGTGCAGGAATCTCCAGCTTCTCGCGCATGATGCTCTCGCCATCCTTGCGGTCGTAGATGTGCTGCCACAACTCCTCGGTGATGAATGGCATGAATGGATGCAACATCTTCAGGAGGGCATCGAAGAAACGGAGGGTAGCGTCGTAGCTCTTCTGGTCGATAGGCTGGCCGTAAGCTGGCTTCACCATCTCCAGGTACCAAGATGAGAACTCATCCCAGAACAGCTTATATACTGTCATCAATGCCTCAGAGATACGGTAGTCCTTGAACTGCTTCTGCATCTCTTCGTTCACCTCCTTGAGCTTGGCATCAAACCACTTCACGGCGATTTCTGCACTCTTAGGCTGCTCGATATCTGCAGTCTCCCAACCCTTGACGAGGCGGAAGGCATTCCAGATCTTATTGTTGAAGTTACGTCCCTGCTCGCAGAGGCTCTCGTCGAAGAGGATGTCGTTGCCGGCTGGAGCACTGAGCATCATACCCATACGAACGCCGTCGGCACCAAACTTATCGATCAAATCCAATGGGTCTGGTGAGTTACCGAGACTCTTGCTCATCTTGCGGCCGAGCTTATCGCGAACGATACCTGTGAAATATACGTGCTTGAATGGCATCTTGCCACGATACTCGTAGCCAGCCATGATCATACGTGCTACCCAGAAGAAGATGATATCCGGACCAGTTACGAGGTCGGAAGTAGGGTAGTAGTAGTTGATCTCCTCGTTGTCAGGATTCTCGATGCCATCAAACAGAGAGATAGGCCACAACCATGAAGAGAACCAAGTGTCGAGGCAGTCGCTCTCCTGCTCAAGATCCTCAGCCTTGATGCAGGCGTTCTTCTCCTGGGCAAGCTTCAGCGCCTCCTCTGCAGTCTCTGCTACCACGAAATCCTTCTTGCCGGCATTGTCGAAGTAGTAAGCTGGGATGCGGTGACCCCACCAGAGCTGACGGCTGATACACCAGTCCTTGATGTTCTCCAACCAGTGGCGATAGGTGTTCTTGTACTTCTTAGGATAGAACTCAATATCATCGTCCATTACTGGAGGGAGGGCGATGTCGGCAAAGTGCTGCATCTTGAGGAACCACTGTGTAGAGAGCTTTGGCTCGATAGGCACATTGGTGCGCTCAGAGAAGCCCACCTTATTATTATAGTCCTCAATCTTCTCCATCAGACCGGCGTTCTGAAGGTCGATGGAAATCTGCTTGCGCACGTCCATGCGGTCCATGCCAACATAGAGACCTGCTGCCTCGCTGATGGTACCGTTGTCGTTGAAGATATCGATGGTTTCCAAACCGTGCTTCAAACCGAGTGCGTGGTCGTTGATATCGTGAGCTGGAGTTACCTTCAAGCAACCGGTACCGAACTCGATATCTACGTATGTATCCTCTATGACAGGAATCTCGCGGTTTACGAGAGGCACGATCACGTGCTTACCCTTCAACCAGGTATTCTTCTTATCCTCTGGGTTGATACACATGGCAGAGTCGCCCATGATGGTCTCAGGACGGGTGGTTGCTACTACTGCATAATATCCCTTCTCATCCTTGTGAATCACGTTCTCCTCGTCCACCTGCTGGCAGTCCTGCTCAACTACATAATACTTCAGATGGTAGAGCTTAGAGTGCTCATCCTTGTAGATAACCTCCTCGTCAGAGAGCGCAGTCTGGGCCTTAGGGTCCCAGTTAACCATGCGCACGCCACGATAGATGAGTCCCTTCTGGTAGAGGTCGCAGAATACGTGGATAACGGCACGGGAGCGGGTCTCGTCCATGGTGAAGGCTGTGCGGTCCCAATCGCAGCTGGCACCGAGCTTGCGGAGCTGCTTAAGGATGATGCCGCCGTGCTCGTGAGTCCAGTCCCAAGCATGCTTGAGGAACTCCTCGCGGGTAAGGTCAGTCTTCTTGATACCCTGCTGAGCGAGGCGGTTAACCACCTTAGCCTCGGTAGCGATACTGGCGTGGTCGGTTCCAGGTACCCAACAAGCGTTCTTGCCCTCCATGCGAGCACGGCGAACGAGAATATCCTGGATAGTATTGTTGAGCATGTGTCCCATGTGGAGCACACCCGTTACGTTTGGTGGAGGGATCACCACTGTATAAGGTTCACGACCATCTGGCTTAGAGCTGAAAAGCTTGTTGTCGAGCCAGTACTGATACCATTTACTTTCCACTGCTTGTGGATCGTACTTACTTGCTAATTCCATTGTTTCTATCTAATTTTTATTCTTTTTCTTTCTTTTTCCTTAAAAAACGGTGCAAAGATACTAATTTTTGGGCGAAAAATACTATCTTTGCATCAAAATTATTAATTTTTGCACAAAACGATGGTTAGTAAATATGAATTGGGATATTATGGGAGCTTGGTTTCTCTTCAATGTGATGGTGTGTGTGGCTGCTGTGTCTTTCGCCATTTTCCTTAATACGAAAGCGGGAAAGAAGTGGAAGAAGAATCTTTAAAATTATGGAACTGACCTTTCGCAAGTGGTTTAAGTACGCCCTGAAAGGGCAGAAATAAAGATGGCAAGCTGGCTCCACACGCCCTGAAAGGGCAGAAGCTCCTAGCCCAGGGCATCGCCCTGGGTATATTGGCAGTCAACAAGGCGCCCTGTAAGGGCAAAAGCTTTGTATGTTAAAAGCTTTGTATGTTGGCTGGTACTTGAAAGCTTTTGCCCTTACAGGGCGATAGGCTTGCGTCCATAAATCCCCAGGGCGATGCCCTGGGCTAGGAGCTTCTGCCCTTTCAGGGCGTATGGGGGCAACCCTCGTTGATGCATGGCGTATGGGGCGTACCTCGTTAGTTCTGTGCGTGGGGCTTATTTGTGAACTTGAATGTAGAATATTAAACACTTGAATATAATATATTTAAACAATGCATACGAAAGAAGAAAAGTTAGCGGCGTTCAGCCGCTTGCTGGATGTGCAGGACCGTTTGCGCCTGCAGTGTCCATGGGATAAGAAGCAGACATTCGAGAGTCTTCGTCCGAATACCATAGAGGAGACTTTCGAGCTTTGTGATGCCTTGATGAAGCGCGATTACAAGGATATCAAGAAGGAGCTGGGCGATGTGCTGGAGCACGTGATGTTCTATAGCATCATCGGCAGAGAAGACGGCGAGTTCGATATCTGCGATGTCTGCAATCAGGAAGCTGATAAGCTGATGTTCCGCCATCCTTTCATCAACTGGAAGGAAGAAGGTAACTGGACTGTGGCGAATCCTGATATGTATATCAATGATGAGGGACAGGTGGTATATAAAGAAACTGATGAAGCAGAAAACGGGAAGGCAAAGGCTGCCAATACGGAAGAAACTCGGAAGGCAGAAACTGCCAATTCTGAAGAAACCCTGGCTCTTGGAGCCAGCAAACCCAAGAATGCAGCCTCGGTTGAGAAAACCTGGGAGCAGATCAAGCAGCAGGAGAAAGATGGCAACGAGCGCGTTCTGAGCGGTGTGCCAAATTCCCTGCCATCCCTTATCAAGGCCTATCGCATTCAGGACAAGGCACGAAACGTGGGCTTCGACTGGAAGGAGAAGGAGGATGTATGGGACAAGGTACACGAAGAACTGGAAGAACTCAAGGCAGAACTTGCCAAGGGAGATAAGGAAAACTCTACCCAGGAACTCGGCGATTTCCTCTTCTCCGTAATCAATGCAGCCCGTCTCTACAAGCTCAATCCGGACAATGCGCTGGAGAAGACAAACCAGAAGTTTATCCGCCGTTTCAACTATGTAGAAGATCATTCGCTCAAGCAGGGTAAGAATCTGAAAGACATGAGTTTGGAAGAAATGGATAAACTGTGGGATGAAGCCAAGAAACAGGAAAGACTTCAGAAGGAATCGTAAGCTTCAATAGGAGGAGCTTCATGATAAACAAGATAAATAGAACGTTTTTATAACAACAAAAACTATAAGGATTATGAAAAGATTAGTTTATATGATGATGGCTTTGGTGGTACTCTTTGCTGCCAATAGCTGCAAGGATAAGAAAACCGCACAGGTAATCACTCCTACAGATTCCCTTGATCTGGAGGAAGTTGCCGATGATTCAACCATCTACGGTGTTTGTGGTGAGGGAACATCCATGCACAATCTGGAGCTGATTTCTGATGAGGGAGATACGCTCTCTGTCTTCATCGATGATGAGCAGCCAGACATCGTGCTGGGTGGTTTGCTGGCAGGCGACCGCATCGCTCTTATCGGTTACAAGGCACAGGATGGAGAGATGATGGCACAGAAAATCATCAATCTTACTTCACTCTTGGGCAAGTGGACTTCACTCGACAAGAACTTCGACTTGCTGGAAGGTGGAGAGGTAAAAAACAATGTGAAGGCTGAGACCAATCCTTGGACTTCATGGAAAATCCTGAATGGAAAGCTCCTGCTCAACAAGGATACCTTTGCCATCGATAAACTGGGCTCTGACAGCTTGATGCTGGAGAATACCCAGGGAATCTATGTCTTCAAGCGCCAGGAGTAAATTGTCATTCTAAATTTTAGATTAAGTTGGAACCATTTAAGATACATATACTGGGGTGTGGCAGTGCGCTGCCAACTCTGAAACACAATGCTTCCTCGCAGCTCATAGAGATGCGGGGAAAGTGCTATATGATAGATTGTGGCGAGGGTGCACAGATGCAGTTCCGTCGTTCCCATATCCATTTCTCCAAGCTCAATGCCATCTTCATCACCCACATGCATGGCGACCATTGCTTCGGATTGATGGGCTTGCTTTCTACACTGGGAATGCTCGGACGAACATCTAAGTTAAGAGTCTATGCTCCAAAGGATTATGCTACTCTGTTTAAACAACAGATTGAATTTTTTATGCAGACGATGGAGTATGAGATGGAGATGATTCCGGTAGATACGGAGAAACAGCAGATTATCTACGAAGATCATTCTCTGTCTGTGGAGACGGTGCCTCTGAAACATCGTCTGCCATGCTGCGGCTATATCTTCAGAGAGAAGCCTACGCTGCCTCATATCAAGAGGGATATGATAGATTACTACGGCATCCCAATCAGTCAGATCAACAACATCAAGAATGGGGCTGACTGGACCAACGAAGAGGACGAGGTGATTCCGAATGCCCGTCTGGTGACACCTGCCGACCCGCCTCGCAGTTATGCCTATATGAGTGATACCCGATATATTCCGAATCTCTGGGAAAAGGTGAAGGGGGTTACCGTGCTTTATCATGAAAGTACTTATACTTCGGAGCAGGAAGACCGGGCTAAGATCTACAACCATAGTACGGCGAAGCAGGCTGCGATGGTGGCAAAGGCTGCCGGGGTAGGCAAGTTGCTTCTGGGACATTATAGTGCGAGATATAATGATGAGACGGTTCTGCTGAAAGAAGCCAAAGAGGTTTTCGAGGAAAGCTATCTCACCAATGAGGGAATGGTCATCTCGGTATAAAAACAACCTTGCATCAAAAAATTTTGGTTTTTGGTGCAAGGTTTTGTGTTGATATTCGTTTAATATATAAATGATAGAGAAAATTGGAATCTGAAAAACTACTTTTGCACGACATCAAAGGCGGCAGTCGGGCGGCGATGCACCGGCTCTACGACCGCTACGTAGGATATGCCATGGCGGTAGCGCTGAGGTATGTCCCTTTACGTGATGATGCGGAGGATGTGGTGCAGGATAGTTTTGTGAAACTTTTCTCTGGTATTGCCAACTTCGAGTACAGGGGAGAAGGTTCGCTGAAGGCGTGGTTTCTCCGGATTGTGGCAAATGAGGCTATCAGCTTTACCAGAAGGCAGAGTCGCATCACTTTCGTGGATGAAGTTCCGGAAGATGTGAGTGACGACGAACCGGAGGTAGAAAGGGTGCCGCCTGCCGTATTGACGAAGATGATAGGTGAATTGCCCGAGGGCTATCGACTGGTTCTGAACATGTTTGTGTTTGAGCAAAGAAGCCATAAGGAGATTGCTGATCTGCTGGGCATCAAGGAGAGTACCTCTGCTTCGCAATATCTAAGAGCCAAGAAGTTTCTGGCAAAGAAAATAAATGAATATCTAAATAATATAAACGAGAAAGAATATGAGTAATCAAGATTGGACAAGCAAACTTCAAGAGCAGTTGGCAGGCTATCAGGAGCCTGTCAGCCACGACTTGTGGGCAGGCATTGAACAATCGCTTGCTCAGAATAATATAGAATCTGTTTCGTCGAATCCACAGACGATAGCTTCAGAAAGCTCAGAATCTACAGATTTACACGTTGGTACAGAGGCTAAAAAGAATGCCAGGATTGTCTATTTCAAGCGATGGTCTGCGGCAGCAGCTGCTGTGGCATTATTGGGAATAGGTGGAAGCTATGTTTATCTGCATCAGGAGGATGTAGAAAAGGGGAATTTGCAATTGGCTGTATCCCAGCCAGCTCCATCTCACGTTGTTTCAGCGGATTTGCAATCCGCTGCATCTCAACCCGCTCCATCCCACGTTGTTTCAGCGGATTTGCAATCCGCTGCATCCCAACCAGTTCCATCCCACGTTGTTTCAGCGGATTTGCAATCCGCTGCATCCCAACCAGCTCCATCCCACGCTGTTTCAGCGGATTTGCAATCCGCTGCATCCCAACCAGTTCCATCCCACGTTGTTTCAGCGGATTTGCAATCCGCTGCATCCCAACCAGTTCCATCCTCCGTTGTTTCAGCGGATTTGCAATCCGCTGCATCTCAAAAGAAGGCGAGTGATGTCCTTAAAAAAGAATCTGAGAATGAAATCTCTTTGCTTGCAGAGAAATCCGATCATAAGGCCTTAACCCGCTCTACCGATCATCATGCGGAAGCGTATGCTTCTCAATCTTATCATTTTGAAAAAAATGAAGAGGTTTCTGGCTGGTCGATGCAACTCTATGCCGAAAACCTGACGCCAAGTCTGGGAGGGGTTAATTCAGATGCGTCTGGAGGCTATAATGATTTTAGCTATGGAACGATGGCAGAACCGATGCCTGGAGTCATCCCTGATCCAACGGCTGGAGGCATATATGGAGAAGAATATCTCTTGGCATCCTATAAGGCGATTCAAAGAAGCCAACAGGGGAATGCCAAGCATCATGCTCCAGTTTCCGTAGGTTTGCAGGTAGCCTTTGGCATTGCACCTCGTCTGTCTTTGAGCACGGGTTTGGTATATACTCGCACTTCTTCTGATTTTTATCCATACGCACCAAGTAGTAGCTACAATGTTCATCAGGTGCTTCATTATGTGGGTATTCCGGTGGGATTGAATTATGAATTCTGGCAGAGTGGAGGCTTCCATGCTTATGTGATGGCTGGTGCTGAGGCTGATTACAATGTGAAGAATGATACCGAAGAAGAAGGAGTAAAGAAAGAGAATGCCAAGCGAGACAGAGTGCAGTTCTCTGGAAAGGCTTCGCTGGGTGCGCAGTATGACATCACACCAAAGGTGGGTCTGTATATCGAACCGGGTGCTAAATATTATTTCGATAACGGAAGCCATGTGGAAAATACCTTCAAGGATAAGAAGTTGAATTTCAATCTCCAGTTCGGTTTGAGATTCAATCTATAGTATAAAAAAACAGAACTTTCGCACATGCGAAAGTTCTGTTTTTTTTAAATCTATTTCTTCAAAAGCTTCTCACTCATGTTGAGCGCAGCCTTTCTACCATCTCCCATAGCGAGGATCACGGTAGCGCCACCTCTTACGATGTCGCCGCCAGCATAGATTTCCTCAATAGAGCTCTGCATCTGGTCATTTACGGCAATCGTATTCTTTCTGCCGAGTTCCAATCCCTCGATGCTCTGAGGAACGAGAGGATTAGGGCTTACACCAACGGCTACGATTACCTGGTCGCACTCCAAAGTGATGGTCTCGCCTGTAGCTTCCGGACGGCGACGGCCGCTGGCATCTGGCTCACCGAGCTGCATCACATCCAAGACTACTGCCTTTACTGCGCCCTTTTCATCAGCCTCATATTCCTTTGGATTATGTAAGGTCATGAAGTTGATGCCTTCTTCCTTGGCGTGCTTCACCTCTTCAAGTCGGGCTGGCATCTCTGCCTCCGAACGGCGATAAACCAATGTAACCTCGGCTCCCAGACGCTTAGCGGTGCGGCAGCTGTCCATCGCTGTGTTTCCACCACCTACAACAACCACCTTCTTACCCAGGTTGATAGGGGTGTCGGTATGAGGGTTGGCTGCATCCATCAGGTTCACACGGGTAAGATACTCGTTGGATGACATGATGTTCAAGGCATTCTCGCCAGGGATATTCATGAAGTTAGGAAGTCCTGCTCCCGAACCAATGAAGAATCCCCTGAATCCCTGCTCTTCCAAATTCTTCACGGAGATAGTCTTGCCCACGATGCAGTCGGTAATGAACTTCACACCCATCTTCTGGAGATTCTCTATCTCTACATCCACGATGGCATTTGGCAATCGGAACTCTGGAATACCATATTTCAATACACCGCCAATCTCGTGCAGAGCCTCGAACACGGTGACGTCGAATCCCTTCTTCGCCATATCGCCGGCAAAGCTCAAGCCGGAAGGACCTGAACCCACTACCGCCACCTTGATGCCGTTTGCCTCATCGCATTCTGGCACAGAGATGTTGCCACTCTGACGCTCGTAGTCGGCTGCAAAGCGCTCCAGGTAGCCGATGGCTACGGCTGGCTCGTTCATCTTGAGATGTACGCACTTGCTCTCGCACTGTTTCTCTTGAGGACAAACACGACCACAAACGGCTGGGAGGGCAGAGGTGTTCTTCAGAACCTTGGCTGCGGCAAGGAACTGCCCACGCTCGATGTTCTTGATGAAGGATGGGATGTTGATGCTCACTGGGCAGCCCTCCATACAGGTAGGCTTCGGACAGTCGAGACAGCGCTTTGCCTCTGTCAAAGCCATCTCCTTGGTCAAACCGATGTTTACTTCCTCGGTGCGGGTAGTTGCACGATATACTGGGTCCAGCTCTGGCATCTTCACGCGCTCGATAGCGGTGCGTTCCTTTGCTTTCATCGATGCACGTAACTCCTTGCGCCACTCTGCGTTACGGTCTGTCAGTTCTTCTATTGGTGCATCGGTAGGCTCCACATCCATCGTAATGTCTGTAGTCTCCTTCTTCTTCTCTGCATCCACTGTAGCCAGATGCTCCTCGAAGTGCTCCATCTCCTCGCGCTCTACATCCTTGAAAGTGCCCATACGCTTGAACATCTCATCCCAATCTACCTGGGCGCCATCAAACTCCGGACCATCGATGCAGACAAACTTGGTCTTGCCGCCAATGGTGAGACGGCAGGCTCCGCACATACCGGTACCATCTACCATGATGGTATTGAGCGATACATCAGTAGAGAGATTGTATTTCTGGGTAAGGAGGCAGCAGAACTTCATCATGATAGGAGGACCGATGGCGAACACCTTATCTATATGTTCCTGGTTGATGAGCTTTTCGATGCCCACGGTTACTACGCCTTTTTCGCCGTAGCTTCCATCATCGGTCATGATGATGAGTTCGTCGCTGGATGCACGCACCTCATCTTCCATGATGACGAGGTCCTTGCTTCTACCAGCAATCACGCTGAGCACACGGTTGCCTGCTGCCTTGAGTGCCTTGATGATAGGGAGCATGGGAGCTACACCTACGCCACCACCGGCACAGATCACGGTACCGAAGTTCTCGATGTGGGTAGGGTTTCCGAGTGGTCCCACCGCGTCGTGAATCTCATCGCCCTCGTTCAGAGCGCAAAGCTTGGTAGAAGAAAGTCCTACCTTCTGTACCACCAGCGTGATGGTGCCTTTCTCTATATCGGCATCGGCGATGGTCAGCGGCATGCGCTCGCTGTTGTTATCTACACGGATGATGACGAAGTTGCCAGCCTTGCGGCTCTTGGCGATGAGTGGAGCTTCCACATCGAAACGGAATACCTTTTCTGAGTATTGTATTTTCTTGATAATCTTGTTCATGGGCTATTAACTTTTTATGTTGAATACTATCTGTGTTTCTATTTCTTATTAGTTGTCTTGATGTTTGCTCATGGTATATAAAATGCAAAAGAATAACTGCGGCCGCCTTTATGGGGTAGCCGAAGTTATCCTCGTACAATATGTTTTATTTAAATTTTATCGAATTAATCGAAGTTCTTGTCATCGAGCATCTCGAATCCGCAGTAAGGAACCAATACCTTAGGTACGCGGATACCCTCTGGAGTCTGATTGTTCTCCAGGATGGTTGCTACGATACGTGGCAAGGCGAGAGCAGAACCGTTAAGGGTGTGGCAAAGCTCAATCTTCTTGTCCTCTGCATGGCGGTAGCGGCAGTGGAGTCGGTTAGCTTGGTAGCTCTCGAAGTTAGATACTGATGAAACCTCCAACCAGCGACCCTGTGCTGCACTCCATGTCTCGAAGTCGTAGCAGATAGAAGATGTGAAGCTCATATCACCACCGCAGAGACGGAGGATGTGGTATGGCAACTCCAGCTTCTTCAAGAGACCCTCTACGTGGTCGAGCATCTCGTTCAGGCTCTCGTATGAGTGACCTGGCTTGTCGATGCGTACAATCTCTACCTTGTCGAACTGGTGCAGACGGTTCAAACCACGAACGTCCTTGCCATAGCTACCAGCCTCACGACGGAAGCAGGCAGAGTAAGCGCAGCGCTTGATAGGGAGATCCTTCTCATCGAGGATAACGTCGCGGAAGATGTTGGTTACAGGAACCTCGGCTGTAGGGATGAGGAAGAGGTTGTCGAGATTAGCGTGATACATCTGACCCTCCTTGTCTGGCAACTGACCTGTGCCACGACCAGAATCCTCGTTAACTACGTAAGGAGGCTGAATCTCCAGGTATCCGCTCTTGCGGGCCTCGTCGAGGAAGAATGCCTCGAGGGCACGCTGGAAGCGAGCCATCTTGCCGATATATACAGGGAAACCAGCGCCTGTGATCTTCACACCGAGGTCGAAGTCAACGAGGTTGTACTTCTTCAGGAGATCCCAGTGGCAGAGAGCGTCTTGGCCGAGGTTAGGCTTTTCGCCGCCTTCCTTTACAACTACATTGTCTGCAGCATCCTTACCTTCAGGAACCTGCTCGCAAGGAATGTTAGGGATTTCGAGCAACTGGTTGGTCATATCATTCTGAGCCTTCTCCATGATTTCTTCCAGAGCCTTGGCATCAGCCTTGAGCATAGCTACCTGAGCCTTAGCGCTCTCAGCTTCCTCTTTCTTGCCTTCCTTCATCAGGGCACCAATCTGCTTGGCAAACTGATTAGCCTGCTGCTTGTTGTTATCCAACTTCTGCTGAGCTTCGCGACGAATCTTGTCGTACTCCAAAACTTTCTCTACTGCCTCACGAGCATTTGGAAAATGCTTCTTTTCGAGACCTTTAACTACACGTTCAGTTTCTTCACTGATGAGTTTAAGTGTAAGCATAAAATTTCTTTTTTATATTAATTTTCCTATTTGAAGGCAAAATTACAAAAAATATTTGTGATAGCGCAAAAAAATGCCAACTTTTTTGCAGAGAAGGGTAGAATTAAAGTTTTTTCGTGGTTTTTATGGGGTTAAACGAAGAAAGCCTGCTCTAGGTATGAGCAGGCTTCTATGTTGTTTGTTTGGAATAGTTTTTTCTAAAACTTTAAAATTTAAGCGTCAGCTTTCTTAGTCTTCTCAGCGTAAACCTCTGGAGAGAGAACAGAAACTGTACTCTTGTCCTTGCGGCCCTTGTGGAAGTAAACGATACCATCTGCCAAAGCATACAATGTATCATCCTTACCCTGAGCTACGTTCTCACCTGGAAAGTGCTTGTTGCCACGCTGGCGAACGATGATGTTACCTGCGATGATGCTCTGACCACCCCAGATCTTAACGCCTAATCTTTGTGAAGCTGATTCACGGCCGTTCTTAGAACTACCAACACCTTTCTTATGTGCCATTTTCTAATTCCTCCTAATTTTAAGCGATTACAGATTTGATTGATACCTCTGTGAACTGTGCACGGTGACCGTTCTTCTTGCGATAGTCCTTGCGGCGCTTCATCTTGAAGACGATAACCTTGTCACCCTTTACGAGTGGGTTCACTACTTCTACTACTACTTTTGCACCCTCTACAGCTGGTGCACCGACAGTGATTGCGCCGTCCTTGTCAACGAGCAAAACCTTGTCGAACTCAACAGTCTGACCTGCCTCAACATCCTTGATGTGATGTACGAAGAGCTTCTTGCCCTCCTCAGCCTTGAACTGCTGACCGTTAATTTCTACGATTGCGTACATTTAATTATTTATATAAACGGGTTTTTCCGCGAGGCGTCCTGCATCGTGCCGGATCTTTACCGAGCCCCAACGAACTTAACTTTTTCTGTTATATTTGCCCAATCTATGAGCATTCGGGGTGCAAAATTACTTATTTTCTATGAAATAAGAGAATAAAGAGATGAAAAACCTTCTTCTTTTAGGAAGAATTAACAAAGAAGTAGGGCTTTTAACAAAAAGCGGGTATAAGACGTAGGGTTGTTAACAAAAAAGTGGGTATAAACAAAAAAAAGCGATGACCTTCACAGGCTACCGCTCCAAATCTTCAATAGGTATTAGTTTTCCTTAAGGTGAAAAGATTGTTTTCAGGATAACTGCTGCAAAGGTAAGGCATTTTTTTGATATCTCCAAATCTTTTTGAAACTTTTTTTTGGCTAATGTCAAGTGTGTAGGTGCAAAAAGGTAATATTTAACTCCCGTTAACAGAAAAGGGGTGCAAACGTTTTCATTTTGTTAGATTGGGTATAGATTCTTTTTATACGAAAAAAGGACAGAAACTTTCACAAGCTTCTGCCCCTCCCTAAACATATTCATAATCAATCTTTTGCTATTACTAGCATAATTTCCGATATTTAATAACTCTTATTTAAGAGGTTATTTCTGATTCTTGATCTTCTCTACGTAAGCATCGATTACAGCTACGGCTGTGATGTTTACGATATCCTGTACACTGCTCTCTGAGTCAGTGAAGTGGATAGGCTTGTTCAATCCCATCTGGATAGGACCAATGATTTCTGCCTCTGGGTTCAATCCCTGGAGAAGCTTGTATGCACCATTTGCACTGCTCAGGTTAGGGAATACCAAAGTATTCACATCCTTGCCCTTGAGACGTGAGAATGGATACTTCTCATCGCGGAGATCCTTGTTGAGTGCATAGTTTACCTGCATCTCACCATCGATGGCGAGGTCTGGGAATTCCTTCTGCATCTCTGCCACTGCCTTCTTTACCTTTATAGGAGAACCGATGGCATCGGTACCGAAGTTAGAGTAGCTCAACATAGCCATTACTGGCTCCTCGTTGAAGAACTTCACGGTGCCGGCAGACAACTTGGCGATATCGGTGAGGACATCCTCGTCTGGGTGACGGTTGATCAGTGTATCAGCGATGTAATATACGCCCTTCTGAGTGTTGAGGATGTGCATGGTTCCGAATGTCTTGTACTCATCACGGATGCCGATAACGTCCTTGGCTACCTTGATGGTATTGCTGTACTTGGTATAGAGACCAGTGATGAATGCATCAGCATCACCCTGCTCAACCATTGACATACCGAAGTAGTTGCGCTCGTACATCTTATCGTAAGCCTCTTCGAAGCTGTAACCCTCGCGGGCACGCTTCTCTGCCAGGTGCTTGGCAAACTTGGCACGGCGACCCTGTTCGTTGTCAGCACGCATATCTACAATCTCGATGCTTGAGAGGTCGAGCTTCAATCGGCTTGCCACACGGTTCAGACGGTCAGGGTTGCCCAACAGGATAGGCTCGCAGATACCCTCGTTCTTTGCCTGGACTGCAGCCTTCAGCATGGTTGGGTTACCGCCCTCTGCGAATACTACGCGCTGTGGGTGGAGGCGGGCTGTATCGTGGAGCTTGCGGGTGAGCTTGGTCTCCTGGCCGAGCAACTGGCGCAATTCCTGCTTGTACTTCTCCCAGTCTTTGATAGGGGTGCGAGCTACGCCGCTTTCCATTGCTGCCTTGGCTACTGCTGCAGATACCTCTGTAATCAAGCGTGGGTCAACTGGCTTTGGAATGAAGTACTTAGGACCGAATGTGAGGTCGTTTACGTGATATACGTCGTTCACTACGTCTGGCACTGGCTGCTTAGCCAGGTCGGCGATGGCGTGAACGGCAGCCATCTTCATCTCCTCGTTGATGGCACGGGCGTGAACGTCGAGCGCACCACGGAAGATATATGGGAAACCGATAACATTGTTAATCTGGTTTGGATAGTCGGAACGGCCTGTTGACATCAATACGTCTGGACGGCTGTCCATAGCATCCTCGTAACTGATCTCTGGAACAGGATTGGCGAGTGCGAATACGATAGGGCTGTCAGCCATAGAGCGGATCATATCCTTAGAGAGTACGTTACCCTTGCTGAGTCCTACGAATACATCGGCACCCTTCACAGCCTCTTCGAGTGTGTGAACATCACGGCGGTCGGTAGCGAACAACTTCTTCTGTTCTGTCAGGTTCTCACGGTCGCTTGTAATTACACCCTTAGAGTCGAGCATGACGATATTCTTCACCTGTGCACCGAGGGCAACGTAGAGCTTGGTACAGCTGATGGCTGCAGCTCCGGCACCGTTAACCACGATCTTCACGTCCTCAATGTTCTTGCCAGCTACTTCGAGGGCATTCTTCAAACCTGCAGCTGAGATGATGGCAGTACCATGCTGGTCATCGTGCATCACAGGGATGTCGAGGGTCTTCTTCAGACGCTCTTCGATGTAGAAGCACTGAGGCGCCTTGATATCCTCCAGGTTGATACCACCGAAAGTAGGTGCGATCTTCTCAACGGTCTCGCAGAATTTCTCTGGATCTTGTTCGTCGATTTCGATGTCGAAGACATCCACTCCACCATAAATCTTGAACAGCAATCCTTTACCTTCCATTACTGGCTTACCGCTCATCGCGCCGATGTCGCCGAGTCCGAGCACAGCAGTACCATTGCTGATCACAGCTACCAGGTTACCCTTGTCTGTGTATTTGTAAACTTCGTCTGGGTTTTGCTGAATCTCCAAGCATGGGAAAGCTACACCTGGTGAATACGCCAAACTCAAGTCCGTTTGTGTGTGATAAGGTTTTGTTGGTTTAACCTCAATCTTACCAGGACGGCCTGCTGCGTGATATTCGAGAGCCGCCTCTTTTGTGATTTTTACCATAACAATGTATTGGTTTAATGATTCTATTTCTTTCTATTTTTCGCAAAAAATGCGTTTTATCTTAAAGATTGTGCAAAGGTAATAAAAACTTATTAAAAAAAGATGGATTTTTATTTTTTTTTGTATCTTTGCACAAAAATTATTTAAAGGATGCGGTTTTGCTATATGGAGTTGGCAGAATCGGATATACGACAAACCATTAAAATAAGAGATATGGCAGAAATTAATCAATATAGAAAGGAATTGCGCGATAAGATCATAGCTTATGCCATGAGAGAGTTTCACCAGCGCGGCGTGAAGGCGGTGAAGATGGATGAGATTTCTCGTGGACTTCGTGTGTCGAAGCGTACGGTGTATGAGATCTTCGGCGATAAGGAGGAACTGCTGCTTGCAGGAATGAAGATAGAGCGGGCAGAATACAAGGCCCGCGTTGAAGAGTATGCTCTTGCGCACGCACGTAATGTAATGGATGTGATTGGCTATATCTATCGCCTTCAGATGGAGCGTAACCAGCAGGTGGGTGTAGTTTTCTATGAGGAGATTCATAGAATGCCCCGCATCCTGGAGTTCCTGAAAGAGGAGCATGATAAGGAATATGATGATAGCATGCGCTTCTTCCAGGCTGGTGTAGATGAGGGATACTTCCGCAAGGATGTAAATTTCGAGGTGGTTTATGAGTCTTCGAGAATCTGTATGTCAGAGATGATGCACCAGCAGCTCTATAAGACATTTACGATGCAGGAGCTCTTCGATAATTTCACTCTCATTATGATTCGTGGTTTCTGTACCGATCGCGGTCTCGAATTGTTGGATAAGGCAATCGGACAGCTTTAAAGCTTGTATATCCATTTCATCAGTCTGTTGATGATGCCGATGTTGCATTTGAACCAGCGGTATTTTGCCACGGGCTTGCCTCCGAAGCTGCGAATGAATTCTCTATACGGATTTCGCTTCCAAGGTAAGCCTACATCCATAAAGTGCAGGTGCTTGAAGCCCCTTTGGTGGGCGTATTGGATGGCGTGCCAGACTGTCAGGGTATCGGGATGCAGATATCGGTAGCTCTTCCTGAGCGATGCCAGGTGCCACAGATAGGCATCGCTGTCGCTGAAGGCCAGGGTGCATCCGCCCAGTATCTTGTTTTCGTAAGATGCTTTCTTGATACCCAGGCGTTTCTTGTCGTAGGTTGTCACAAAGACCTTTGCTTCGCTGCTTTTGCTTATTTGCTCAAAGTATTCTCTTGGTGGCACATAGCGGCGAGGTTTCATCTTGTAGAAGTTTCTATAGAGTTGATAGAATTTTCCCACTTCGTTTTCGTCAGAAGTGCTATGGCATTTCAATCCTTTTCTTTCTGCTGCTTCAATTTGCATTTTAGCCTTGTCGGTGAGACGCTCTTCCGGTGTCTTGCTGTGTAGCGAATTGTATATTTCCTGCCAAGCTACAGGGAAGTAGCCCGTGCGACGGAAATGTCGGTAGCCGAACATCTTTTTCTGTATCTCTGAAAATTCGATGTAGAGGGTATGGCGGCGGGTGAGTTCGCGGGTCATCGCATGCAGAAGAGTAGGGAAGGTGGCTTCGGCGGTTTCTTCATCCAGATAGGCTCCTTCTCCGTGCACGTGGGCGTGTATATATATAAAAGGTGGAATAAGGATATGGCGGCGGTGTATCATGGCTAGCATTTGTCCGACTACTCTTCCTTCCTGGGTAGCTACAGCCATAATGGGGGTATCGCTTGGTACTTTTTCACCTATCTGGAAGAGTTCCAAGCTATGGAAGAAGTTGCCCTCCAACAGATGGGGCAGCTCCTCGTTTTCCGAATATATTCTTACTTCTATTCTTTTCACATTGCAAAAATAATAAATTAATTATAAAAAAACAAGTTTTCTTCCATTGTGTGGCTCTTTTTTAGTATTTTTGCACATTATCAAGGATTGTTTAGGTAAAAATGGCCTGATGGCTTGCGTAAGGCGGCTTGATGGCTTTAGGTAAAAATAAGATTGAAAAAGAAAAAGATATGAAGGTGATATTGATTGGTGCTGGCAATCTTGCCACTCATTTGGGGAAGGCGATATTTGCCGCAGGTCATGATGTGGTGCAGGTGTTCAGCCGCACGATGCAATCGGCTACGGCTCTGGCTTCCGAGGTGGGCGCACAGCCTGTTTCGGATATATCAGATGTTCGCTCAGATGCAGATTTGTACGTCGTTTCGGTGAAGGATAGTGCTATTGTAGAGTTGATTCCTGTTCTCTGCAAAGGCAAGGAGACCAAGGTCTTTCTGCATACGGCAGGCTCTATCCCGATGGATGTTTTCCAGGGAATGGCTTTACATTATGGTGTGCTTTATCCGATGCAGTCTTTCTCCAAGCAGCGTGAGGTGGATTTCTCTCAGATACCTTGTTTTATCGAGGCGAATGATGAGCATGCCTTGCAGCAGATCGGTGATGTGGCGCATCAGGTGAGCAGTAGGGTGTATCATCTGGCGAGTGAAGACCGCAAGTACCTGCATCTCTCTGCCGTCTTTGCCTGCAATTTCGTGAATCATTGCTATGCCTTGAGCCGGGAAATCCTGGAGGAGCACGGAATACCATTCGATGTGATGCTGCCGTTGATAGACGAGACGGCTGCGAAGGTGCACGAGCTGGATCCGAAAGAAGCACAGACGGGGCCGGCTGTAAGGTATGATGAGAATGTGCTTCGGGCGCAGGGAGCTCTGCTCAAGTCGAATCCGCAGATGAAGGATATCTATGACAGAATGAGCATGAGTATTCATAAGCTGAGTGTCAAGGAATAGAGTTCAAGTGTCTGATTACTAAATAGAAAAAGCTTTCAAGTATGATTAATTACGATTTGAAGAAGATAAAGGCAATTGTATTTGATGTGGATGGCGTGCTTTCCCGCCAGACCATTACGCTTGCCAGTACGGGTGAACCTCTTCGCACCGTGAATATCAAGGATGGCTATGCTATTCAGTTGGCTCAGAAGGTGGGTGTGCGCATCGTCATCCTTACGGGCGGAACTACCGAGGCTATCCGCAAGCGATATGAGGGATTGGGCGTGCAGGATATCTATATGGGATGTGCTGTGAAAACCAACACCTATGATGCTTTTCTGGAGAAGTATCAGCTTTCTGATGAGGAAATCATCTATGTGGGTGATGATATCCCGGATTACGAGGTAATGCGTCGTTGTGGCTGCCCGTGCTGCCCAGCCGATGCCTGCTCTGATATCAAGGAGATTTCCTGCTACGTCTCTTCTGCCAATGGTGGCGAAGGAGTGGGCAGGGATATTGTAGAGCAGGTGCTTCGTGCCAAGGGGCATTGGCTTTCCAATGCCAAGGCGTTTGGATGGTAAATTAATTAGTAATTTGAACTTTCGCATGAGTATCAAGAACGGGCTGAAGGTTCTATTATCCCAGAAGCAGTACGCCCTGAACGGGCGTGTGGAGTCTGCTAGCGAAAGTTCAGTATAGTAAAAAACAGATGAAGTATAAGATTATTTTGGCGAGCAATTCGCCACGCCGCAGAGAGTTGTTGGCAGGATTGGATGTTAATTTCGAGGTAAAGGTATTGCGTGGTATTGATGAAAGCTATCCTGAAGATTTGGATGCATACGATGTGGCTGAGTATATTGCCCAGAAGAAAGCGGATGCTTATCGCTCTTTATTGAATGTAGATGAGACTTCTGAAGAGGCTTCTGAAGATTCTACTTCAGAAAAGTCTTCAGGCAAATCCTCCTCCGATGATTTGCTCATTCTTACAGCGGATACCGTAGTGATTGCTCCTGCTGCCGATGAACAGAACGATCAGGAGGGTAAGGGAGTCATTCTCGGAAAGCCGCAGAATGCCGATGATGCGGTTCGCATGCTCAAGATGTTGAGCGGCAAGACTCACCATGTGGTTACGGGCGTATGCCTTACTACGAAGAAAGAGCAGCGCAAGTTCTCGGTATGTACGGAAGTAAGTTTCAAGGAATTTGAAGAATGGGAGATTAATTATTATATCACCCATTACAAACCATTCGACAAGGCGGGTGCCTATGGCATCCAGGAATGGATAGGTTACATCGGATGTACCGGACTCAAGGGCAGTTACTTCAACGTGATGGGCTTGCCAGTGCAGCGCATCTATGCAGAAATGCTTAAATTAGCAGAGTAATTGGTCGGGGCTTTTGTGTCAATTTGCATCAATAATCCCTAAACAGCCATCAGATTGGTGAAGAAACAGCAGGAAAATCATCAAAAATAGGGCAATTTAGATTTTTTAAATTTAAATATGCCCTTATGTCCGGAATTATGAGTATCTTTGTGCGTTTTATGTAACTAACAAGGATTATGACTGAGAAAAATAAAGCCAAGGTTCGTGAAATCTTGGACACATATTTGGAGTGCAATCATCACCGCAAGACCCCGGAAAGATATGCAGTTCTGGATGCGGTTTATAGCATTGATGGGCACTTCACTCTTGAAGAGCTGGATGCTGAGCTCACGAAGAGAAACTTCCGGGTGAGCAGAGCTACGCTCTATAATACAATGCATCTCTTCATCGAGCTGAGGCTCGTGATGAGACACAGTCTGGTGGATGGTACCAAATACGAGGCGTGCTATTACAACGATAGCCATATTCATCAGGTGTGTAGCGTGTGTGGGCAGGTAACGGAGATCAATGTGCCGGCTGTTACGGCAGCAGTGAATGACCTCAAGCTGCAGCGTTTCCGAAAGGATACTTTCGCCCTCTATATCTACGGCGTATGCAGTACATGCCAGGCAAAGCTTACACGCAAGAAAAACGATAAGTAATAAAAATAACTATATTTTATAGAAATGAACACAGGTAAAGTAGATGTCCTGCTCGGTTTGCAGTGGGGCGATGAAGGAAAAGGTAAGGTGGTTGATGTTTTGACCCCTAAGTATGATGTCATTGCTCGTTTCCAGGGTGGTCCTAATGCGGGTCATACTCTCGAGTTCGAAGGCGAGAAGTATGTTCTTCGTTCTATCCCTTCTGGTATCTTCCAGGGTGGCAAGGTAAATATCATCGGTAACGGCGTAGTCTTGGCTCCAGACCTCTTTATGGGCGAGGCTAAGGATTTGGAGAAGAGTGGCCATGACCTCAAAAGCCGTCTCTACATTTCTAAGAAGGCGCATCTCATCATGCCTACTCACCGTGTGCTCGATGCAGCCATTGAGGCTTCTAAGGGCAAGAACAAGGTAGGTACCACCGGTAAGGGTATTGGTCCTACTTATACTGATAAGGTAAGCCGTACTGGTCTTCGCGTAGGTGATATCCTCGAAAACTTCGAGGAGAAGTATGCTGCTCACAAGGCTGCTCATCTCAAGACTATCGCTAGCCTCGGATACACTGATTTCGATATCACTGAGGTAGAGAAGACCTGGATGGAGGGCATTGAATACTTGAAGCAGTTTAAGCTTATCGACAGCGAGGTGGAGATCAACAAGGTGCTCCGCTCTGGCAAGGACATCCTCTGCGAGGGTGCTCAGGGTACTATGCTCGATGTTGACTTCGGTTCTTATCCATTCGTAACTTCTTCTAATACCATCTGTGCGGGTGCCTGCATCGGTCTGGGTGTCGGTCCTAACCGTATCGGCAATGTCTATGGTATCATGAAGGCTTACTGTACTCGCGTAGGTGCAGGTCCATTCCCAACAGAGCTCTTCGATGAGACTGGTGCCAAGATTCGTGACCTGGGTCATGAGTATGGTGCGGTTACTGGCCGTGAGCGTCGTTGTGGCTGGTGCGACCTCGTACAGCTCAAGTATTCTGTTATGGTAAACGGTGTAACCGAGCTTATCATGATGAAGAGCGATGTGCTCGATGGTTTCGATACCATCAAGGCTTGCGTGGCTTACAAGTTGCCTGATGGCACTGTTACTACAGATTTCCCTTACGAGATTGATAACGTAGAGCCTGTTTACAAGGAGTTCAAGGGATGGAAGACTGATATGACTCAGTTTACTTCTGAGGATCAGTTCCCACAGGAATTCAAGGACTACATTGCATTTGTAGAGGAGTTCCTTGAGACCAAGATTGGTATCATCTCTATCGGTCCAGACCGCGCTCAGACTATTGTTCGTAAATAATTTGATAGTGTTTAATGTTTGGTGTATGATGTTTGCTTAAGGGTGAGCATAGCACTAGGCATTAAACATTTAACATTTAATATTTAACATAAATAAATGGCTCAGAAACCAAGTATTCCAAAGGGTACCCGCGATTTCGGTCCTGTTGAGATGGCAAAGCGTAATTACATCTTCAACACCATCAAGGATGTGTATGCCCTTTACGGATTCCAACAGATTGAGACTCCTGCCATGGAGACCCTTCAGACCTTGATGGGTAAGTA
Source organism: Segatella sinensis (assembly GCF_040095255.1). Classification (NCBI taxonomy): domain Bacteria; kingdom Pseudomonadati; phylum Bacteroidota; class Bacteroidia; order Bacteroidales; family Prevotellaceae; genus Segatella; species Segatella sinensis. Next base: position 103,564 of record NZ_JBBNGE010000006.1, read on the forward strand.
TGGTGAGGAGGGCGACAAGCTGCTCTTTAAGATTTTGAATTCAGGTGACTATATGAATAAGGTGAGCGATGAGGATATTCATTCGCTCGGATCACTCAAGTTGGCAGCAAAGCTCTGCGAGAAGGGTCTTCGCTACGATCTTACCGTGCCTTTCGCACGCTACGTGGTGCAGCATCGTGATGAGTTGCAGATGCCTTTCAAGCGCTATCAGATTCAGCCAGTATGGCGTGCCGACCGTCCGCAGAAGGGTCGCTATCGCGAGTTCTATCAGTGCGATGCCGACGTGGTTGGTTCTGATTCTCTTCTCAACGAGGTTGAGTTGATGCAGATTGTAGATACAGTCTTTACCAAGTTTGGTGTGCGTGTCTGCATCAAGATCAACAACCGTAAGATCCTTACCGGTATTGCTGAGGTAATTGGCGAGGCAGAGAAAATCGTAGATATCACCGTGGCTATCGATAAGCTCGACAAGATTGGTCTTGACAATGTAAACGAGGAACTTCGCAATGATGGCATTTCTGAAGAGGCTATCGAGAAGTTGCAACCAATCATCTCATTGTCAGGTTCTAACGATGAGAAACTTGAAGTGATTTCCAAGGTTCTCGAAGGCTCTGAAATCGGATTGAAGGGTGTAGAGGAAACTAAGTTTATCCTTGATACCTTGAAGTCTGTTGGTCTGAACAATGAGATTGAGCTCGACCTTACTTTGGCTCGTGGCTTGAACTATTATACTGGCGCCATCTTCGAGGTGAAGGCGCTTGATACTCCTATGGGCAGTATCACTGGTGGTGGTCGTTACGACAACCTTACCGGTATCTTTGGCTTGCCAGGATTGAGTGGAGTAGGTATCAGTTTTGGTGCCGACCGTATCTACGATGTGCTCAATGCCCTCGATCTCTATCCAAAGGAGGCGGTCAATTCTACTCAGGTGCTCTTTATCAATTTCGGAGAGAAGGAGACAGCCTATTGTCTTCCTATCGTGACTGCCGCTCGTGCAGCTGGTATCCGTACAGAAATCTTCCCAGACAAGGCGAAGATGAAGAAGCAGATGAGCTATGCCAACGCGAAGCAGATTCCATTCGTAGTTCTCGCTGGCGAGAATGAGATGGCAGCTGGCAAGGTTACATTGAAGAATATGGAGAGTGGTGAGCAGACTTTGGTTTCTGCAGAGGAGCTCATCGCTGTCGTTAAGAAATAAAAATGGGTTTTTATTAGTTTAGTTATGGAACACAGTTTCCATATTATCATTTACTTATCCGTTTCCTTGTGTATGAATTTGTGAAAACTCTGCATAGGGAGGCGGTTTTTTTTTAGCTTTAGGGCTAGAAACGAATCCTTCTCATGTTGCCGGCAAGCAGATCAAGTATGTGCTGCAGTTTGGTGCCAGTATAGAGAATTAGCTGCAAGTGATAGGAGAATTAGCTGTAAGTGATAGGAGAATTAGCTGTAAGTGATAGGAGAATTAGCTGTAAGTGATAGGAGAATTAGCTGTAAGTGATAGGA
>NZ_JBBNGE010000070.1:0-11962 GCF_040095255.1 Segatella sinensis
GGTACTGCAATGCAATGCGGGAGAGTAGGTAGCCGCCTTCTTTTATCAAAGCCTCAGATTTCGAAAGATTTCTGAGGTTTTTTTGTTTTCACGCGGAATCTTCTTTTTCTCACGCGGATTGTTTTTTAGGTCACGCAGATTTCTCAGATGACGCAGATCTCTTTTCGCTGTTTTTCCTATTTCCCACAGATTTCACAGATGTACACTGATTTTAGACCTGTTCGGTCTGGAATGATGCAGATCTTTTTCTCTGCTTTTCCTTTTTCACAGAATCAAAATAAAAAACTGGACCAACCTTAAAGGTCAGCCCAGTTTGATAGTGAGAGATTATTTGTTTCTACGATGATTACGTGTCTTCTGCTTCGACTTCTTTGTTTTCTTGGAAGAAGTACTAGCCTCAGGCTTTTCCTTGCGTATAGGAGCAGAATCGCCGGCTAGAGCGAAATCCAACTGCTTCTTTTCCAGGTTGGCTTGCGCCACCTTGATGCGGATAGCATCACCTAATTGGTACTTGTTGTGATGACGACGACCAATCAGACAGAAGTTCTTTTCATCGAAGTCGTAGTAATCGTCTGCGATATCTCTCATCGGAATCATACCTTCACAATGGTTCTCATCAATGGTTGCATAGATGCCGTAAGAAGTGATACCGCTGATGTGGGCATCGAATTCCTCACCTAGCTTATCGCCCATGAATTCTACCATCTTATATTTGATACTGTCTCGTTCTGCATTCTGTGCAATCTGCTCCATGTCGGAGCAATGCTCACAGAGTTCCTCGTAATGCTTCTCGTTGGCACTTCTGCCGCCTTGTGCATACTTGGTGAGCAAGCGGTGTACCATTGTATCCGGATAACGGCGGATCGGCGAAGTGAAGTGAGTATAGTATTCGAATGCCAGACCGAAGTGACCGATGTTGTGGACGGAATACTTTGCCTTCATCATTGCACGGAGAGCTACCATCTGGATGAGGTTGTTCTCAGGCTTGCCTTCGCAGTCAGCCATCAACTTGTTCAGACTTCTGGCTGTGGCGCCCTTGGTGCCCTCGGTCTTCATCTTATAGCCGAACTTCACAACGAATTCACGCAGGGTTTCCAGCTTCTGTGGGTCTGGATTGTCGTGAATACGATAAGGAAGCGTCTTTGGCTTCTTTCCCTTTTTCACCTTTCCGATGCTTTCAGCCACCGTACGGTTGGCTAGGAGCATGAATTCCTCTACGAGTTTGTTGGCGTCCTTAGAGCGCTTGTAGTAGCAGCTGATAGGTTTGCCTTTCTCGTCAATATCGAAATGCAGTTCCTCTCGGTCGAACTTCACGGCTCCATTCTTGAATCTTGCAGCACGAAGTTTCTTTGCCAGTCTATCAAGGGTGATAAGCTGGAGTGCATTTTCACCCTGGTATGGATGCTCTTTGGTTTCTGCCGGTGCAGGTTCGCCGGTACCATCAATCACGCCATTTGCTTCTAGGAGTTCCTGTACCTCTTCATATTTATATCGGCGGTCGCTCTCGATGACGGTATGCACGATGCGGTAGTTCTTGACCTCGGCATTGTTGTCGAGTTCAAAGATGACGCTGTATGCCAGTTTTTCCTCGTTAGGGCGAAGTGAGCAGATGAAGTTGCAGAGACGCTCAGGGAGCATCGGGATGGTGCGATCTACGAGATAGACAGAAGTGGCACGCTTCACGGCTTCCTTGTCGATGATGCTGCCCTCTGTGACGTAGTGCGAAACATCGGCGATGTGAACACCCACCTGCCAATTGCCATTCTCCAGTCTCTGGATACTCAAGGCATCGTCGAAGTCTTTGGCATCCTTCGGGTCGATGGTGCAGGTGAAAACCTTGCGGAAGTCCTCACGCTCCTTGTAATCCTGTTCGGTGATTTCGCCCGAAATCTTGTTGGCAGCATCCTCTACATTCTTTGGATACTTGTAAGGCAATCCATATTGGGCGAGGATAGAGTTCATCTCTACATCGTTGTCACCCTTCTGTCCGAGGATATCCACAACCTCACCGATAGGACTCTTGTTTTCTCCATCCGGCCATTCAATGATTCGTACCACCGCCTTGTCGTCGGTCTTTCCGCCCTTTACCTTTCTTCTCGGAATGATGATGTTATGAGCGAAGACATCGCCTGGTGTAACAAGGTTAGCCAGATCCTTATCCACTTTCAATCTACCAACGAAGGTATCTTTTGCACGTTCCAGGATCTTGTTTACCTGTGCTTCCTTGATGTGGTTCTTTCGACGGGCGAGGAAGGTGAATTCCACTCGGTCGCCATTGAGCGCTCCCATAGAGTTGCGCTCAGAAACGAAGATAGGATTTTCTTCGCCATCAGGGATGACGGAGTTCTTGCCATTTGCCTTTCTAACAAACTTACCCTCCATCACCTGCACGCTTTGGTTCAGGCGATACGAATTATCACTTACCTTTGCCAGATAGTCATCCCATGCCATTTCCTCCATGATATCGATAGCCAGCATCTTGAGCGGATGCGTGGTGAGATGGAGGGAACGGAATATTTCTTTAAAGCTGAGCGTTTCGCCCGGCCTTTCGGCAAAGAATTGCTGCAGAATCTCAGTGAGCTGCGCCTTGTTCATTCTTTTGCCGCCTTTTTTACCTTTTCCCATAATTACGACTGTTATATGACTGTTTATAGTTTTATAAGGCAAAGAAACAAAAAAAATCGGAGAATACAAAGTTTCTTGGCATCTTTTTTGTTTTTTATTAAATATGTAACAAAATAGGCCACTTATTTCTCCTTTCCTTCTATATTCATCTTTATAAACGAGTAGAAAAAGATATAAGAAGATGATAGGGCAAAGCAGAGTTTTTTCTTTCTTCTGGATGTATTAATAAGTTTCGGATATTACAATACTGTTACAATTTGAAATATCCTTGCTTAATATTTCGTAATAAGCGGATTTCTTATTATATTTGCAATCGAAACGTAACAAACATTTCCACAAATACAAATAATTATGGATACAAGTCAATATCTTGTGATTTTTTTTCAGATCCTCGGTTCTTTGGCATTACTCATCTATGGTATGAAGGTGATGAGTGAGGCTTTGCAGAAGATGGCAGGATCCCAGTTGCGCCACATTTTAGGAGCTATGACTACCAACCGATTTACGGGAATGCTTACAGGTACCTTTATTACCTGTGCTGTTCAGAGTTCCTCTGCAACCACCGTGATGACGGTTTCTTTTGTGAATGCAGGTCTGCTCACCCTGGCCCAAGCCATTTCCGTGATAATGGGTGCCAACATCGGTACCACTTTTACGGCATGGATTATGTCGCTGGGTTATAATGTAGATTTAACCATCGTGGTTTTCCCTGCGTTCTTCCTCGGCATTATGCTGATATATAGCAAGAAGCGCCGGTATTTTGGAGATTTCCTTTTCGGTATCGCCTTTCTCTTCTTCTCGCTCGTTCTGTTAAGCAGTGCAGGCAAGGCTCTTGATCTGGAGCATAATCCGGCAGTTATCGACTTCTTCGGTTCCTTCGATACGAAGAGTCATTTCACCATTGTCGTCTTCCTTTTGATAGGTACGCTTATTACCTGCATTGTACAGAGTTCTGCTGCGGTGATGGCGATTACCATCCTGCTCTGTTCTACGGGAGTGCTTCCTATCTATCTGGGTATTGCGTTGGTGATGGGTGAGAATATCGGAACCACTGCTACTGCTAACCTTGCTGCTTTGGGTGCCAATGCCCAGGCTCGTCGTGCGGCTTTGGCTCATCTGGTGTTCAATGTGTTTGGTGTCATCTGGGTTCTCTGCCTGTTCTATCCTTTCGTGGATTTCGTCTGCTCTATTGTGGGCTACGATCCTGATGGCGGTATGTCGGCAGCGCAGAAGGCGAAGTTATTGCCTATCGTCCTAGCGATGTTCCACACCTGCTTCAATGTCTGCAACACAGGTGTGCTCATCTGGTTTATTCCGCAGTTGGAAAAGGTGGTTTGCCAGCTTATCAAGCCTAAGGCTGACAAGGAGGATGAGGATTTCCGCCTGCGTTTTATCCAGGCTGGTATCATGAAGACACCGGAGCTTTCTGTCTTCGAGGCACAGCAGGAAATCGGCAGTTTCGGTGAGCGCATTCATCGTATGTTTAGTATGGTGAGAGAGTTGATGGATACTCAGGATGCCAAGACTTTCGACAAGCTCTATGAGCGCATTGAGAAGTATGAGGGCATATCGGATAACATGGAGATTGAGATAGCCAAGTATCTGGATCAGGTGAGCGATGCCCATCTGAGTGATGATACCAAGGCAAAGATTCGTTCGATGCTGCGTGCGATTTCCGAGATAGAGAGCATTGGTGACAGCTGCTACAACCTCGCCCGCACCATCAAGCGCAAGGGAGAGAACAAGGAGGAGTTCACAGCCAAGCAGAATGAGAATATCCATCAGATGTTCAAGCTGGTAGATGAGTCGCTTACCCAGATGAACTTCATGTTTGCTCACGATCGCCAGAGTATCAACATGAACCATACCTATAACATTGAGACGGAAATCAACAACTTCCGTACGCAGTTGAGAAACCAGAACCTGGATGATGTGGATAACCATCTCTATACCTATGGTGTAGGCACCCTGTATATGGATATCATTCAGGAGTGCGAGAAGCTCGGCGATTACGTGGTAAACGTAGCCGAGGCACGTATGGGAACGAGAGCATCGGCATAATCGGCATTTCGATATAAGACAAAAAAGCCAAAAGGCAATAAAAGCAGAAGAGGAGACATCGGTTGATGCCTCCTCTTTCAGTTTTTATACTTTGATCATTTCTTTCAGTTCCTTCATTCCTTCAGAAGCCCCCTTCATGATATGTTCAATCTTGTAGTAGCCGTTGGTGTTTACGGCACCTGGGTCTATCAGATAGATAGGAATGTTCGGCTTGGTGTATGCTATCAGGCCTGCGGCAGGATACACGTTGAGCGAAGTACCGATGATGACGAAGATATCGGCTTGCTGCACAGCCTCGGCAGCAGGCTCTATCATCGGAACACTCTCGCCGAAGAAGACGATGAATGGTCGCAGCAAGCTGCCATCGCCTGCCTTGGTTCCAGGTTCCACCTCACAGTCATTCTCCGGCAACTCCTTGATGTATCGATAGTCGTAAGGGTCGCGCGAAGAGCAGACCTTGGAGAGTTCTCCATGCAGGTGGATCACGTTCTTGGATCCCGCTTTCTCGTGCAGGTTATCCACATTCTGTGTAATCACCGTTACGTCGAAATCCTTCTCCAGATTCTTGATAAGTTTATGTCCCTCGTTAGGTTGAGCGGCATAGAGCTTATGGCGCAACATATTATAGAAGTTAGTTACTAGGGTAGGGTCAGCTTCCCATCCCTCGTGGGTAGCTATCTGTTCCACAGGATAGTTCTCCCACAAGCCATCATTTCCACGGAAAGTTTTGAAACCACTCTCCACAGACATTCCAGCGCCGGTTAAAAATACGAGTTTCTTCATCTTATCACGTTTTATTTATTCATATTTTCTTAATCTTCTTATTAAGAATGCACAAATTTACACTTTTTTCTTTAAATATCATCGTTATCAGCGAGAAAAATGTTATCTTTGCACTCGTTTTAAGGACAATAAGTACAAAATAAAGAATATTAATACAAAGTTATAAGATAAATTTATGGATAAAGTAAGTTATGCTTTAGGCATTGGCATCGGTCGCCAGTTGGCTTCTATGGGTGCAGAGAGTTTGAACATTGATGATTTTGCACAGGCTGTAAAGGATGCGATTGCAGGCAAGCTTCAGCTCGATGAGCAGGAAGCACAGGAGTTGGTACAGAACTTCTTCGCAGAGCAGGAGGCTAAGGCTCAGGCTGCAGCTGCAGAGAAGGGCAAGGTTGCCAAGGAGGCTGGTGAGCAGTTCCTCGCAGAGAACGCTAAGAAGGATGGTATCATCACTACCAAGAGCGGTTTGCAGTATCAGATTCTGCGCGAGGGTAACGGCAAGGCTCCTAAGGCTACAGATCAGGTAGAGTGCCACTACGAGGGTACACTCATCGATGGTACTAAGTTTGATAGCTCTTACGACCGTGGTCAGACAGCTACCTTCCCATTGAACCAGGTAATCGCTGGTTGGACAGAGGGTCTTCAGTTGATGACCGAGGGTGCTAAGTACCGTTTCTTCATCCCTTATCAGTTGGGTTATGGCGAGCGTGGCGCAGGTGCAGCTATTCCTCCATTCTCAGCATTGATCTTCGATGTAGAGCTTGTTGCAGTAAAGTAATATAGAGAGAATAAAGAATAAAACATAAAGTTAAAAATGAAAAAGTTATTTTTCGGAGCCCTCGTGGCTTGTGTTGCCGCTACATTCGTAGCTTGTGGCAATTCTACTCCAAAGGCAGATCTCAAGAATGATGTAGATACAATGAGCTATGCCATGGGTATGTCTCAGACTCAGGGTCTGAAGGAGTTTATGGTAGAGCGTATGGGCGTGGATACCGCTTACATGGATGATTTCATCAAGGGTCTCAACGATGGTGCCAACGCTGGTGATGACAAGAAGAAGGCTGCTTACTATGCAGGTATTCAGATTGGTCAGCAGATTTCTAACCAGATGGTTAAGGGTATCAACCACGAGGTATTCGGTGACGATTCTACCAAGACCATCTCTTTGAAGAACTTCATGGCTGGTTTCATTACAGGTACTACCGGCAAGAAGGGTTTGATGACTGTAGAGCAGGCTGCTCAGGTAGCACAGACCAAGATGATGGCCATCAAGGCAAAGAACATGGAGAAGGAATATGGACCTAACAAGGTGGCTGGTGAGAAGTTCCTCGCTGCCAACAAGAAGAAGCCAGGAGTGGTAACTCTTCCTTCAGGTGTTCAGTACAAGGTAATCAAGGAGGGTAACGGCCCTATGCCAAAGGATACATCTATGGTAAAGGTTAACTACGAGGGTAAGACAATCGACGGCAAGGTATTCGATTCTTCTTTCAAGCGTGGTCAGGCTGTAGATCTCCGTGCTAACCAGGTTATCAAGGGTTGGACTGAGGCTTTGGTTCACATGCCAGCAGGTTCTGTATGGGAGGTTTACATCCCTCAGCAGTTGGCTTACGGTGAGCGCGAGCAGGGGCAGATCAAGCCATTCTCTGTATTGATCTTCAAGATTGAGTTGATTTCTGTAGGTGGCAAGTAATTTTTGTGGGAACTCATTTTGAGTAGAGGACTTATAAGAAATGAAGAAATATTTAATGACAGCACTCGTCCTCGTGGCGAGTGCTTCTTTGTTTACAGCCAGTGCTGCAAGCAAGAAGAAAAATGTGAAGAAGGTAATTCCGGTGGTTCTTGCCAGCGAGGGTGATTCCTTGAGTTATGCGGCAGGTGTCTATGCCACCCGTGGTCTGGTTCCATTCATCCAGCAGAGTTATCAGGTGGATACTGCTTATATGGCAGACTTCATCCGTGGTTATGAGGAGGCTATCCAGCAGGCAAATACTCCTAAGGGTACTGCTTATATCGTGGGTATGCAGATTGCCCAGATGGTAAATCAGCGCATCCTGCCTGGAACCCGCGAGGAGCTGAAGAGCACCAAGGATTCTATCAATGCCGAACTGTTCAGCCGTGGTTTCGTGGCAGCTCTTGCCAATGATACCACTATCTTTACCGAGCACAAGGCTGGCGAGTTCAAGAAGGAAGCCTTGGCTGGTGCTGGCGAGAAATATCTGGCAGCCAATGCCAAGAAGCCAGGTGTCAAGGTCTTGCCTAGCGGTTTGCAGTATAAGGTAATCAAGGAAGGTCAGGGCGAGATTCCTCAGGCTTCTGATGAGGTGGAGGTTATCTACGAGGGCCGTCTCATTGATGGAACCGTATTCGATGCAACTTCCAAGCATGGCGGTGCTGCCACAGACAAGTTCCGTGCCGGCAGCCTGATCAAGGGTTGGACAGAGGCTCTCACCATGATGCCTGTAGGCAGCAAGTGGCAGCTTTACATCCCTTATGAGTTGGCATACGGCGAGCGTCAGGCTGGTCAGATTCCTCCATATTCTACATTGGTATTCGACCTGGAGCTCGTGAGCATCGTGAAGCCTGAGGTAAAGCCTGAGGCTGACAGCGAGCAGAAGGATGATGTAGCTGTAGGAGCAGAGAAGAAGGTGGCTAAGACTCCAGCCAAGACAGCTGGCAAGAAGTCTGCTTCCAGAAAGAGAAAGTAACGCCAAATAGCAGGAAAAATCTGAAATTTTGGTTAAAATCAGTATAAAAAACAACAAAATGCACGGATATTGCAAAATATTCGTGCATTTTGTTGTCTGTTTCGATAGTTTTTATTAATTTTGCTATCTGGTATATAAGAATACCTTAAAATAGAACATAATAATAGAGAAGAAATGGAGAAAATAGACAATCTTGACAGAAAGATTCTCGGCATCCTTTCCAAGAATGCCCGTATTCCTTTCAAAGACGTAGCTGCAGAATGCGGCGTGTCTCGTGCAGCCATCCATCAGCGTGTCCAGCACTTGATGGAGGATGGATTCATCACCGGTAGCGGCTTCGATGTAAACCCTAAGAGTCTGGGTTATTCTACATGTACATACGTAGGACTTAACCTGGAGCGTGGTAATATGTACAAGAAGGTGGTAGAGCGTCTTCAGAACATTCCTGAGATTGTGGAGTGTCACTTCACAACCGGTTCTTATACCATGCTTTTGAAGTTGTATGCCCGTGACAACGAGCAGTTGATGGACTTGCTGAACAACAAGCTCCAGGCTATTCCGGGTGTAGTATCTACCGAGACACTCATTTCGCTTGAGCAGAGCATCAAGCGAGAGGTTCCTGTTCTTTTGGAGGAAGAGTAATTTTTTTGTATTTAGAAATAAACAAATGGAAACATTTGACTTGGAGTCGCATCTCAAGGGTGCGTACTCTTCTTTTCCCGAAGCGATGCATCAGCCCGTAATCGGTCTTACTGCCAATTACGAGAACATTGATGCTACGCTTCGCGACCGTTATTACAAGCAGGTGATTGCGGCAGGTGGAACGCCTGTCATCATCCCGCCAGTTGCCGACAGTACAGTCATCATCAATACCCTGGAGCATCTAGATGGTTTGATCCTGACGGGTGGAGGCGACCATAACCCGTTGTGGATGGGCGAGGAGCCGTCTCCCCGTCTTCACAATATCAATCAGGAGCGTGATGCTGCAGAGCTGATGCTTGTCCGTCTGGCTTTCAACCGTCAGATACCGATGCTCGGCATCTGCCGAGGCATCCAGACCCTGGCGATAGCCTTGGGCGGAAAAGTGTATCAGGACATCAAGCAGATGGTGAAGCACAGTCAGGATGCCGACCGCTCCGAACCAACCCATAGTGTAGAAATCAAGAAGGATTCCACCTTATATCATATATATAATTCGGAAAAGATTCTCGTCAACTCGTTCCACCATCAGGCTGTGAGCGAGCCGGGCAGGCACATGCGCATCATCGCCAAATCTACCGATGGCATCATCGAGGCGATAGAGAGCAATGAGTATAAGCAGATACTCGGCGTGCAGTGGCATCCGGAGTGGCTGGGCGAGGAAGGCGGAAAGATCTTCCAGTGGCTGGTGAACCAGGCTGGCAATTTCCATGCTGCCAAGCAGTTGCACAAGCGTATCCTAACACTCGATACCCATTGCGATACTCCGATGTTCTTCCCACAGGGCGTGAAGTTCGATCATCGCGATTCCCGCATTCTCGTAGATCTGCACAAGATGACCGACGGACATCAGGATGCTACCACCATGGTGGCTTACCTGCCGCAGCCTAAGATAGGCGAGAGCTTCAGTAGCAAGGTGGCATTCGACGTGCAGGGACCTCTGCAGTATGCCGATCTCATCTTCGACAAGATAGAGGAAATCGTGAGCAAGAACCGCGCCTACCTGAGTATCGCCCGAACTCCTGCCGATCTTTACAGCGACAAGCGAAAGGGCAGAAAGAGCATCATGCTCGGTATAGAGAATGGTCTTGCCCTGGAGCACGATCTGAGCAATGTGAAGTACTTTGCCCAGCGAGGCGTGGTATATATCACCCTCTGCCACAATGGCGATAATGACATCTGCGACAGTGCCCGTGGCTGTAATACCCACAATGGCGTGAGCAGTTTCGGAGCCAAGGTGATTCAGGAGATGAACCGCCACGGCATCATGGTGGACTTGAGCCATGCAGGCGAAAAGAGTTTCTATGATGCATTGGAAATCAGTCAGACTCCTATCGTATGCAGCCATAGCAGCAGCCGTGCGCTCTGCGATGTGCCCCGTAATCTTACCGATGATCAGATGCGTGCCCTGGCAGCCCGTGGTGGTGTGGCTCATACTACGCTCTATCATGGATTCCTGCGCAAGGAGGGCGAGGCAGACATCATGGATGCCATTGCCCATCTGGAGCATGCCATTGAGGTGATGGGCATCGACCATGTAGGTTTGGGTACCGATTTCGATGGAGACGGAGGCATCCGCGGACTTGCTGATTCTTCCGAGCTGATTAATTTCACTCTCCAGCTGTTGCGCCGCAAGTACAGCGAGCAGGATATCGCCAAGATCTGGGGAGGCAACTGGCTCAGAGTGATGACGCAGGTGCAGAACTTTAAACAATAATGTTATGACGAAAAAAATGAAGATCATATTAGGTGTGGTGGTAGCTGCCGGACTGGTGGCTGGTACCATCAGCTATAAGAATGCCAGCAGCGCAAGTTCGCCTGATGTTCAGGAGGTAGAGGAAGCGGAGAAGCTGAATCCCGTAGGTCCGGCTTTCAATGCCGATTCGGCATTGGCTTATTGTGCAGCGCAATGCGATTTCGGGCCTCGCGTGATGAACAGCGAGGCGCACGATAAGTGTGGCGAATGGATTGTGAGCAAGTTCAAGCAGTTTGGCTGCGAGGTAGAGACCCAGAAGGCAGACCTGAAGGGCTATGATGGCACGATATTGAAGAATACCAATATCATTGCCCGTTACAACCCGAAGGCTGAAACCCGTATCTTGCTCTGTGCCCATTGGGACAGTCGCCCTTGGGCGGATAACGATCCCGACAGTACCAATTGGCGCAAGCCTGTGATGGCAGCCAACGATGGTGCCAGCGGAGTAGCCGTCATGTTGGAAATCGCTCGCCAGTTGCAGGCAGATAAGAAGTTGAATCCAAGTATCGGCGTAGATTTCGTATGTTTCGATACCGAGGATTGGGGCGTACCTCAATGGTCTGATGCACAGGATGATGGCAACAGCTGGGCTTTGGGTGCGCAGTATTGGAGCGAGAACAAGCCAGAGGGTTACAATCCTCGCTATGGCATCCTCCTGGATATGGTAGGAGGCCAGGGAGCCAAGTTCTACCGCGAAGGAATGTCTATGCAGTATGCTGGTGGCATCGTGAAGCGAGTTTGGGCTGCAGCCCGTCAGGCAGGTTACGGCAGTTTCTTCCCTAAGAGCGATGGCGGTATGATTACGGATGATCATATCCCGGTAAACGAGAAGGCGAAGATTCCAACCATTGATGTGATAGCCTACTATCCTGATTGCCAGCAGAGCAGTTTCGGTCCTACCTGGCACACCGTGAACGATGATATGGCTCATCTGGATAAGAACGTATTGAAGGCAGTGGGTCAGACTATGATCCAGGTGCTTTACACCGAGGAATAAAAAGGAATGCCCCTAGAGGAAAAAGCAGTTACCTCTAGGGGCATTTCTTTTTTTCATTAGGAGAAATCTCCGTTCATAAGTTTTGAACGTATGTTCAATGCTTTTGAACGTACATTCAAAACTTTTGAACGCATATTCAAAACTTATGAACGGAGATTTCTCCTAATAGTATAGACATTTTCTTCTAATGGTATAGACAAATACTCCTAATAGTATAGATAAATACTCCTGATAGTATAGATAAATACTCCTGATAGTATACCTTAATTCCGCAACACTATAATTTAATATTTTTTATAAGTACCTGAGCAACAAAAAGTTGCTCAGGATTTTGCC
>NZ_JBBNGE010000071.1:0-11944 GCF_040095255.1 Segatella sinensis
CCGATCTAGGGCAAAAGCTTTCAATTTCAAAGCTTTTGCCCTTTCAGGGCGACTTTGTTGTATTTATTCTAAAACCCAGGGCACTGCCCTGGGCTAGGAGCTTCTGCCCTTTCAGGGCGTATGGGATGTGGCTTATGACACCCCCCCCTTATAATGTCAATGTTTTATGGGCGCAAAGTTACATAAAAAATATGTTTTACCAAAATCTTTTTGGCGAAAATATGTCGTTTTACCAAAATTTATTTTTGTGATTTATGTCGTTTTACCAAAATCTTTGCTGCAAAAGTGTGGTCATCAATGTCATTAAGGATTTGAACTTTCATATAAGCAAAGAAAAAGCCGCTAGGATATCGTGTGAGAATATCCTGGCGGCTTTATATGGTAGCTTGAAAAAAACTTTATTTCTTGTCGTAAGCGTGAACAGGGTAGTCGATGGTATAGTGAAGACCACGGCTCTCCTTGCGCTCTATTGCCATGCGGGTGATGAGATAACCCACATTGATCATGTTGCGGAGCTCGCAGAGTTCCTTGCTTACCTTCACACGCTTGAAGAGATTCTCGGTCTCTTCGTAAAGAAGGTCGAGGCGGTCCCAGGCACGCTTCAGTCGGAGGTCGCTGCGCACGATGCCCACGTAGTTGCTCATGCATTCGCCCACCTCCTTGACGCTCTGGGTAATCAATACCTTCTCCTCGTTGGTCAGGGTACCCTCGTCGTTCCATGCAGGAACCTTCTCATTGAAGTCGTATTCATCCACATGCTCCAGACTGTGCTTGGCAGCCGTCTCGGCATATACCACAGCTTCGATGAGAGAGTTGCTGGCAAGACGGTTGCCACCATGCAGACCGGTGCAAGAGCACTCGCCCAGGGCATAGAGGCGGTTGATGCTTGAACAGCCGTTCAAATCTACCTTGATACCACCACACATGTAGTGAGCGGCAGGACGAACTGGGATGTAATCCTTGGTGATATCGATGCCGATGCTGAGACACTTGGCATAGATGTTAGGGAAGTGACGCTTGGTCTCCTCCGGATTCTTATGGGTAACATCCAGGCAGACATGATCCAATCCGTGAATCTTCATCTCCTTATCGATGGCACGGGCCACGATGTCGCGAGGAGCCAAACTCAGGCGCTCATCATATTTCTCCATGAAGCTCTCGCCGTTAGGCAGACGCAAGATGCCGCCGTATCCACGCATTGCCTCGGTGATGAGGAATGCAGGGTGGGTCTCTCCTGGATGATAGAGGGCTGTAGGGTGAAACTGTACGAACTCCATATCTGCCACCGTACCCTTGGCACGGTAAACCATCGCCTCGCCATCACCGGTAGCGATGACTGGGTTGGTGGTAGTCTGATAAACGGCACCACATCCACCGGTACACATCACGGTAACCTTGCTCAGATAGGTATCCACCTTCTGGGTGTCAGGATTCAGAACGTAGGCTCCGTAACAGTTAATATAAGGTGTACGGCGGGTAACACGGGCACCCAAGTGGTGCTGAGTGATGATTTCTACAGCGAAATGATTTTCCTTGATATCGATGTCTGGGCAGTTGCGCACAGCCTCCATCAGACCGCGCTGGATTTCAGCACCTGTATCATCTGCGTGATGAAGAATGCGAAACTCGCTGTGTCCGCCCTCACGGTGAAGATCGAACTTGCCATCCTGCTGCTTGTCGAAGTTGACACCCCACTGCACGAGCTCCTTGATCTGCTCTGGTGCCATGGTGACAACCTGCTTCACAGCCTGATAGTCGCTGATGTAATCACCAGCGATCATTGTATCCTGTATGTGCTTATCGAAGTTATCTACTTCCAAGTTGGTAACTGACGCCACACCACCTTGTGCAAATGAAGTGTTTGCCTCATCGAGTGAGGTTTTGCAGATCATACACACTTTACCTTTATGCGCTCTGGCTACTTTCAGAGCGTAACTCATACCGGCAACTCCTGAGCCGATAATCAGAAAATCATACTTATAAACCATGTGAGTTTATTCTAATAATGCTTAATTGTTTGCAAAAGTACTAATTTCTCTTTAAAAAGAGTAATAAGAGAGGGATTTTTTGTAATTTTGCAGCGAATTTTAAGGTAATATAGTCTTTTAGACTATCAAATAGTAGCTGAAAACGCTATTTTAAAGAAAAGAACGAGATATGGCAGATAGAACTTTTCATAAGCGCTTCAATACGACGGCTCGTGTTGGAGTGGTGGTTTTCGCCCTCCTGGCAGGATATTTCTTCTGGGTCAAGATGGCGATTATTGGCATTTTCGTTGCCATCATCATTGTGGGCATGATCGAGCGTATTCTGAATACCACCTATACATTCAAGAAGGTGAAACCTATCGACCGAGATGACGAGATGGAATATCTCATCATCAACGAAGGCAGGTTCTCTTCCAACAGGAATGTGCCGGTATGCGACATCACCAGCGTGCATACCGCTAAGACCTTTCTGGGATTGGATCATTGTCTGGTGATAGAATACGGACATCATAATATGGTAACGGTGCAGCCCGATAATGAAGAGGCTTTCGAGAAAGAAATTAGTAAAAGACAATGAAAAAGATTATATATATGATGATGAGCTTCATCATGGCTACGCTCATGGCGATGCCGGTGAAGGCTCAGGATGTGATTGAAGGAGAAGTGGTGGAGCCGCAGGACGACACGGAAGTGACCGACTCCACGATGTTGGATTCCCTGGCTGCCGATACTTTGAAGCTGCCTTGGCCCGAATCGGTGCAGGTAGGTATCGGCAAACTCTTGGAAAGTAAGATGTTTGAGACATCGCAGGTGGGGATCATGGTCTGGGATATGGATGCTGATTCCTGCATCTACAAGCACAACGAACGACAGCTGATGCGCCCGGCAAGTACGATGAAACTCTTGACAGCCATCACCGCACTTGACAAGTTGGGCGGTTCCTATCAGTTCAAGACTCAGTTGAAATATACCGGAACCATTGAGGACGGTGTGCTGACGGGTGATGTTTACTGTGTGGGAGGTATGGATCCCCGTTTCAACAGTGATGACCTGACGGCATTTGTCAACAGTCTCAAGGATATGGGTGTGGATACCATTCGGGGTAATGTATATGCCGACCGTTCGATGAAGGATGCGGCATTGCTGGGCGAAGGCTGGTGCTGGGATGATGATAATCCGGTACTTTCGCCATTGGTGTTCTCCCGCAAGGACATCTTCATGGACCGTTTCCTGGCTAAGTTGAAGGATGCAGGCATCGAATATGAGGAGATGTATGCCTCTTCCAAGACCTGTCCTGCCAATGCCTTTACCATCTGTACCCGTTTCCATACCATGGACCAGGTACTGCATAAGATGATGAAGGAGAGTGACAATCTCTATGCCGAGTGCATGTATTACCAGATTGCGGCTTCTACGGGCAACCGTCCGGCAAGTGCCAAGAGTGCCCGCAACGTGGAACGGCAGTTGATCAATAAGCTGGGACTGGATGCTTCCCGCTACAGACTGGCAGATGGTTCGGGCTTGTCGCTCTACAACTATCTCAGTGCCGAGCTGGAGGTGATGATGCTCCGTTATGCTTTCCGCAACGATAACATCAAGCAGCATCTGATTCATTCCTTGCCTATAGCAGGTGTGGATGGAACCCTGAAGAAGCGTATGAAAAGAGGCAGTGTCCACGGCAATGTCAAGGCAAAGACGGGTACCCTGACCGGTATCATCTCGCTGGCTGGCTATTGTACGGCAGCCAATGGACATGAGCTTTGCTTCTCTATCATCAATAATGGAATCATGCATGGTAGCAATGCCAGACATTTTGCAGACAAGGTTTGTAATCTGCTTTGCCAACCATGATAGGGAGTTGGTAGTTAAGAATTGATAGTTTACAGTTTGTAGTTTATGGAAGAAATTCGTAGATTTGTAGATGAAATGATAACATGGGCAGGTATCACCGGCGATTACGTGCCTATGCTTCGTCATATCCTGCTCACCATCACCGCTATCTTGCTGTCGATGCTGAGCGATTTTCTGTGTCGTAAGATTGTAGTTCCGTTGATCTCGAAGATTACGGAAAAGACGGAGGCTTCCTGGGATGATGTGTTGCTGAACAAGAAGGTGCTCACTTCTGCCTGTCATATCGTGCCTGCAGTGGTAATATGGTCGCTCATGCCGCTTATCTATCTGGAATATCCTATATTCAAGGAGATTCTGGAGCGTGCTACAGGTATCTATATCGTGGTGATGTCGGTACGTACGGTATTGGTGTTCATCGGTTCCTTCAAGGGATTGGAGAATAGCGGAGAGCGCCGCTCTTCGGCTCAGCAGTATTTCCATACCTTCTGCGGTGTGCTCAGGGTATTGATGCTCTTTGTGGCTGGAGTGGTAGTGGTTGCCATCCTGTTGGGTAAGAGTCCGATGACCTTGTTTGCCGGCTTGGGTGCTACTTCGGCTGTCTTGATGTTGGTTTTCAAGGATACCATCCTCGGTCTGGCTGCCGGTGTGCGACTCACCAGCAATGATATGTTGCACAAGGGTGATTGGATTACCGTGAAGTCGGTAGATGCCAATGGTATTGTGGAGGATATGTCACTTACTACCGTAAAGGTGCGTAATTTTGATAATACCATCGTTACTATCTCGCCAGCTACCCTGGTTAACGGTTCGTTCCAGAACTGGATTGGCATGCAGAAGAGTGGGGGAAGAAGAGCGAAGCGAATCGTTTATTTTGATTTCCGTAGCATCCGATTGGTAGATGAAACCTTGAAGCAGACCTTGCTTGCCAAGCATTTCGCCACTGAGGATTCTTTCAAGTTGAAGGAATCTCTTCAGAAGGCGATAGAAAAGGATATTCAGGAAGGAAAGGATATTGAGGACTTGAAGAATCCTGCAGCTTTGGCTCCAACCAATCTCCAGCTTTATCGCAGGTTTATGGAGAAATATCTGCGTCAACGCCCTGAAGTGAATACGGAACTTACCTTGATGGTACGCCACATGGAAGCTACCCAGTGCGGTCTTCCTATCGAGTTCTATTTCTTCATCAAGGATAAGGTATGGGTTAATTATGAGCATATCCTTGCCGACATCATGGAGCATGCCTATGCGCTTGCCAATGAATTCGGCCTGAAGATTTACGAGCAATATCCGGAACAGTAATTACTTTGAACATTGAGATTTGAACTTTGAACTTTATGAATAGTTACTGTTTCGGCGGATTTGCAATCCGCCGCCGTATGGATAACTATTGCGGATTTGTAATCCGCTAAAAGGACCAAAGCAAGAAAGTAACGCCCTGAAAGGGCAAAAGCATAATAATGATCAATAACTCTTTTTTTTCAACAGAAATACTCCGTTGGTTTCGTGAGAACGGCAGAGACCTGCCTTGGCGCGAAACCAGGGATCCTTATGCTATCTGGCTGAGCGAAATCATCCTTCAGCAAACCCGCATTGCCCAAGGTTGGGAATATTGGGAACGGTTCGTGCAGACCTATCCCAAGGTAGAAGATCTGGCAGCAGCCAGCGAGGATGATGTCTTGAAGCTCTGGCAGGGCTTGGGGTATTACTCCCGTGCCCGCAATCTTCATACTGCTGCCAAGCAGATTGTGGCTCTCGGTGACTTTCCCAATACCCTTGAAGGCATCAAATCCCTGAAGGGAGTAGGTGATTATACCGCTGCTGCCATCGGCTCTTTCGCTTTCGGTATTCCGGCAGCTGTGGTTGATGGCAATGTCTATCGGGTGCTTTCCCGATATTTCGGCATCGATACTCCCATCAACTCAACACAGGGAAAAAAGGAGTTTGCGGCTTTGGCACAATCACTCTTGCCTGCCTCCGATGCGGCATCCTATAATCAGGGAATGATGGATTTCGGTGCGATTCAATGCACCCCCCAGTCTCCGAAGTGTCTGCTCTGTCCGCTTGCAGAAACCTGCGAGGCTTTGCGTTGCGGCAGGGTAGAGGAACTGCCCGTCAAGAACAAGACCGTGAAGGTGAAGACCCGCCATCTCTCCTATATATATATAAGGTGTAAATCTTCGGCAGCGGATGGTATAGGAAAATCCGAACCGATGGTTGCCATCCATCGCCGTGGAGAAGGTGATATCTGGCAGGGATTATGGGAGCCTTATAATGTTTCCGATGTCAAGGAGCTGCCTTCTTTCGTGAAGAATCCGATTTTGCTGGCAAAAGATGTCAAGCACGTACTGACTCATCGCATCCTTCTTGCCGATTTCTATCTCCTGGAAACGGAAAACCGTCCTCCACTCCCAGATGATTACATCTGGATCAAGGAAAGTGAGATAGAAGACTATGGGGTTCCGAGACTGATAGAAATCATGTTGGAAAAGATTAATCCTGCGGAATAGGATAAGTACATAAAGATCTCTTTATAAAGATACATAATAATCTCTTCATATAAAATAAAGATGATTCAATTCAATAAGAAAATGAGAGGATGGGTGATAGCTGGCGCCATCGCTTTGCTCTCTATTTTGGGCTTGTCGTCCTCTATGTTGCCAGCTGCACAGGGGGATGCACCGGGAATGGAAATCCCGGTTTCAAAGAAAAAGGTATCGCAAACCATCAGAAAGCGTTTTGCCTATACCGTATCATATAATCACGATACCCGTCAGCCTAATTGGGTGGCATGGTCATTGACCCGCGCTCATGCTTCAGGAAAGTTGAAGCGTGGCGACTTTGAGGATGATATGGATATGCCATCACCTAAGGGAATGAAGGCTGATTACTACAACAGCGCTTATGATAGGGGTCATCTCTGTCCGGCTGGCGATAACAAGTGGAATCAGAAGGCTATGGACGAGTGCTTCCTGATGACCAATATGTGTCCCCAGACCCATGCCTTGAATGCGGGTGTCTGGAATAGTATCGAACAGCAGTGTCGTACCTGGGCAAAGAAATACGGTAAGGTATATATCGTATGCGGTCCGATATTCCTGAATAAGCAGCATCGCAAACTGGGTAAGAACAAGGTGGTGGTGCCTGATGCTTTCTTCAAGGTAATCCTCCGAACTGGCAAGAATCCGCAAGCCATCGGTTTTATCTGTCGCAACCAGAGAGCTACCGGCTTGCAGAAAAAGGACTTTGTCAACTCGGTAGATGAGGTGGAGCGTATTACCGGCTACGACTTCTTCTCCAAACTTCCTGATAACATCGAGAAAAAGATAGAGGCAAAAGCCGATATCAACCAGTGGTAAAAAAGAAAATCCCCTGATGCATATCTTATTGCATCAGGGGATTTTTATCTGGTTCTATAGGAAGTCTTCTATATGATAGGTTCTATGTTATAATCCTATCCTATCGTTCAATTTCCTGTAATAGAATCTTAGTAGTTCTGAGCCTCAATCTGGAAGTAGCTTTGTGGGTGGTTGCAGACTGGACAAACCTCTGGAGCCTGCTTGCCTACTACGATATGACCGCAGTTAGAGCACTGCCAGATGCAGTCGCCGTCGCGAGAGAAGACGAGCTTGTCCTGCACGTTCTTCAAGAGCTTGCGATAACGCTCCTCGTGGTGCTTCTCGATTTCAGCCACCATCTCAAACTTGGCAGCAATCTCCTCGAAGCCTTCCTCGTGAGCTTCCTTTGCCATGCGTGGATACATTTCTGTCCACTCATCGTGCTCACCATTGGCAGCAGCCTCCAGGTTCTTCTCTGTATCCTGGATAGCACCGCCCTCCAGGTACTTGAACCACAACTTAGCGTGCTCCTTCTCGTTGGCAGCTGTCTCCTCAAAGATGTTGGCTATCTGAACATAACCGTCCTTCTTAGCCTTACTTGCAAAATATGTGTATTTGTTACGAGCCTGTGACTCACCAGCGAATGCCTCCTGGAGGTTCTTCTCTGTCTTTGTACCTTTCAATTCCTTCATAATGTCTTTTTTATAATATTAATATGTTCTTTATTAAATTCTTTTGCAAAGAAAATGCAAACGAGCGCAATGAAAGCTTGCTTTCAAATTGCCGAGTGCAACTTTTCTTATGCAAAGATATTAAACATATTTTAAATATACAAATAAATTAAGAACTATTTAACTTTTTGGCGCTTATTTAAATAAAATAAAGCAAAACCGAGCATGGCAACACCGAAGATCCACGAGATGATGGCACTGGTTACCATTCCCAGCGTATGGGTGAAACCTGCCACGATGAATGTCAGGAAGCTGACGGTAGCTACCGTCAAGGCATAAGGCAACTGAGATGAAACATGATGCACATGCTTGCACTCGGCTCCGGCACTCGCCATGATGGTGGTATCGCTGATAGGTGAGATATGGTCGCCACAGACAGCACCTGCCATGCAGGCAGAGATGGAAATGATGCGTAAAGGGTCGGCCCCTGGGAATACGGCGATACAGATAGGTATCAGGATACCGAAGGTTCCCCAGGATGTACCTGTGGCGAAAGCCAGGAAGGCAGCAACTAGGAAGATGATGGCTGGCAGGAGCATCTGGAGTTCAGAAGCGCTGCTTGCCACTACGGTGGATACATATTCTGCTGCTCCCAGCGAGTCAGTCATACTCTTCAGGGTCCATGCCAGGGTAAGAATCAGAATGGCTGGTACCATCGCCTCGAAGCCCTTGATCAGACTACTCATCGCTTCATCGAATGGTAAGGTCTTGCGAGCTGTAAACATCACGATAGTTAGAATCAGGGCTGCCAATGAACCAATCACTAGACCTATAGAGGCATTGCTGCCTGCAAAGGAATCTACGAAATTCATATAGTTGGCATTGTTGGCATCAAAGAAACCTCCCGAATATACCATACCTGCCATGCAGAAGATAATCAACATAATGATTGGAATCACAAGATCGCTCACTGAGCCTTTGCTCTTGGATGATTCTTCCTGCTTCGCTCCCACACCATGCTCCACGATCTGTAACTTGGTATCGCTCACCTCGTCGAGCTTTCCTCCGTTGGTGCGTTCATACCATTCTTTGAGTCTTGCGTCATATTTGCTCATCGCCTTGAAGTCGAAGCCCAAGATCACGATGCCAAACATAAAGAGGATGGTGAAGAATGCGTAGAAATTATAAGGTATCGCCTTGCAGAAAAGTGCCAGTCCGTTCTCGCCTCCCGATACGAAGCCCGATACTGCTGCTGCCCAACTGGAGATTGGGGAGATGATGCAGACAGGAGCTGCTGTGGAGTCGATGAGATAGGCAAGTTTCTCCTTGGTTACGCCGTTGCGCACTGCGATAGGGCGCATCACAGAACCTACGGTAAGGCAGTTGAAGTAATCATCGATGAATATCAGAATACCGAGCAGAATGGTGGCAATCTGCACACCAATCTTCGACTTTACGTGCTTGGAAGCCCATCGGCCGAAAGCCGCAGAACCACCCGCCTTGTTCATCAGTGAAACGATGCTGCCCAATACCACCAGGAATACCAGAATACCTACATTCCATGGGTCGGAAAGGCAATGTATCAAACCGTATGTCTTGGCATCATCGCCTTCACCTACAGTGTGGTTGGTCAGGTGAACGAGGAATCCGTCGAATCCTGTTCCCATCGAAATACAATATTGAACGGCACCCAGTATGATACCGATAAAAAGAGAAGAATAGACCTCCTTCGTCTTCAGCGCCAGAGCGATGGCGACGATGGGAGGCAGTAACGACCATGCGGTCCCAATCATGTTGTAATCCATTTATTATTAATATGTTTTTAAATTTTTGAATATTCCCTTGCAGAATCGCTGCCCACGAGTCTATCTTTATCATTGGAAAGGCACACAAAAAACATCATAACTTTTAAACCCAACGGAATCGAAGGGCTTAAAAGTTATGTTTCATGAATTTATAATGCGATCTCCTATAATACCATCTCTTCGTATTCCAATCCGAAGACATCGGCAACCGCCTTGAATACTACCTTGCCATTCACGATGTTCAATCCCCGATACAAAGCCTTGTCTTCCTTGCACGCCTTTCGCCATCCCTTGTCGGCAAGAGCGAGGGCATACTTCAGGGTGGCATTGGTCAAGGCGATGGTTGAGGTATGAGGCACGGCTCCCGGAATGTTGGCTACGGCATAATGCACAATGCCATCTACCATGAATGTCGGATCGGAATGGGTGGTTGGATGAGAGGTCTCGAAGCATCCTCCCTGGTCGATAGCCACATCCACCAGTACGGTGCCAGGTTCCATCAACTTCAGCATGTCTCTGGTAATCAGGTGTGGAGCTTTGTCTCCCGGAACGAGTACGCTGCCCACCACGATGTCTACATCTGAAAGTTCTTTTCGGATGTTGTGCTCATTGGAGTAGAGGGTGTGCGCATTGATCGGCAATTCCATCTCCAACTGGCGAAGACGAGGCAGACTAATATCGGTAATCCACACATCAGCACCTAATCCTGTTGCCATTCTTGCTGCAGCTTCTCCCACGGTTCCACCGCCTAGAACGAGAACCTTCGCACGGTTCACGCCCGGCACACCGCTGATCAGCTTACCCTTGCCGCCCTTGGTCTTCTGCAGATAGTAGGCACCATTGATAATCGCCATTCTTCCTGCTACCTCACTCATCGGAATGAGCAGTGGCAGATGATGGTTGTCGGTTTCTACCGTCTCGTAAGCCAGGCAGACAGCACCACTCTTGATCATGGCATCGGTGAGCTCTCTGTCGCAGGCAAAATGGAAATAAGTAAAAACAAGCTGATCCTGATGGATGAGTGGATATTCCTCGGCGATAGGTTCCTTCACCTTGATAATCATCTCAGCCTCGCGATACACACTCTGGATGTCGGGCAGGATCCTGGCTCCTACCTTCTCATACTCTTCATCAGCAAAGCCACTGTTCTCACCAGCGGTATGCTGCACCATCACTTCGTGTCCATGTCGAATGAATTCAGCTACACCAGCAGGAGTCATTCCTACACGATTCTCATTATTCTTGATTTCTTTTGGAATACCTATCTTCATGATGTTATGTTTTTAAAGGTTATACATCATTTTAACGGGATAAAGATAGTGAAAAAATCAATAGGTTGTATCGTTTGTATAGAAGATTTAACATATCTTTCTTGCCTGGTTAAGATTAGAACATAAAAAAGATTAAAATTAGAACATAAAAAAGATTAAAAAAGATGGCTGCTATCATCTTTTTGCTTATCTTTGTCCTCGTAAGCATTTCAAACTTAATAAATGGAGGACTTCTTATGAATGTCAATACGGGTATCAAGCAAGCAGTGATCTTAGCCATAGGCATTATCGTGCTTGGATTTTGTGTCAAGTCTGGACTTGAAAGTGTGATTGCCAAAGACCGCAAAGTGGTGGTGAAAGGATTGGCAGAAAAGGAAGTTGAGGCTGATAAGGTGACATGGCCTATCGTTTCCAAGGAGATTGGCAACGACTTGCCGCAACTCTATAAGAAGATCAACGCTACCACCAGCACCATCCGCCAGTTCCTGCTGGCAAATGGAGTGAAGGCAAATGAAATCAATGTCAATGCCCCTGTGGTCATCGACCTCAATGCTGAGCGATATGGCGAAAACCGTCAGCCTTACCGTTATAACATCACGTCGATCATCACCGTGACTTCCCGCAATGTGAAGGTGGTCCGTGGCATCATCGCCCGACAGGGTGACCTGCTTCAGAAAGGTGTGGCCGTCGTGGATGGTGGTTACGAAAATCCGGTGAAGTACGAGTATGTGGCTTTCCGCGAGATGAAGCCGAAGATGATGCAGGAGGCAATTGAGAATGCAGAGAAGACTGCTGCTCAGTTTGCCGAAAACAGCAAGAGCAAGATTGATAAGATCATGAACGCTGACCAAGGGCAATTCTCGATAGAGGATAGAGATTCCAATACACCTTATATTAAAAAGGTGAGGGTAGTGACTACGGTTACCTATTCTTTGAAAGACTAGTAATGAGCCCACTTTAAAAAGTAAGGCCTGTTTAAAATGTTTATATTTCATGATAATAATCTTCGATTTATGCTGTTAT
>NZ_JBBNGE010000072.1:0-11247 GCF_040095255.1 Segatella sinensis
AAGGATGAAGAAAATAAGCAAAATCAAGTTTATGCTTTATTAACGAGAAGTTTTCTATAGGGGTGCTGAGTAGTTACAACGGCTTGGAATGTCTTCGTTACCTCAGTATTCGTATCATCTTCAAAATGGCGAACATAGTCACATGGTAGGAACGTGATATACTGATTAAAATTACGCATTGTTTTAAGTTCTTGAATAATAAGCATCCTGAGCCTCTTTCGGTGGGTCAGTTTCCGAAAGAGAACTGCAGGATGCGTTGTGGGTGATTATGTAGCGCCCACACTACTAAGCTACTTCTCGTTTTATATATTATTTCGTTATGTCTAACTATATAATATATAATTGGTTCGTATCGGAAATTAAGGACATAGAGTCCCTGCCAGATAAGAATCGCTTTGAGGGGATTCTTATCTGGATATTGATTGAGTAAAAATAGTCTGAATTTGATATTATAAGAGATATTTCGAATCCCTCCGTCTCCTTTAGCCAAAGGGAGCTCCACCTTTCTCACCAAGCCTCTCTTTCCTCAGGAACGAGAGGATGTAGCTGGCGACGCTATAGCTCTGCCAGAGTTTTGGTCAGCCAGCGGAGCCTGTGCCCTAAAGGGCTGGCTGAGATTTTTTACGCAATAAAATTGCGATTATTAGACGCAACAGAGTTGCGAGTGTTTGTCGCCTATAGGAAGACTTTATTTCGTATGATGCTCGATGAAACGATTAATCATTCTTGTAACAGTGACAGTTGACTGCTTATAATGAGCTATCACCATAATATTAATGATTTCTCCATCTATGTTATAATAAACAACATTTGGTCCTATGTTCAAATGTCGAATTAAAACCTTATTATTTAACAGCTTAGAAGAATAGCTATAGTCTGGAGTTCCAGATTCAGGAAACAGCAATAAACGCCCTACCTTAGAATCTATGTCATCTAAGGTTTTGCGAGATACAGAAGCACCAAAATGTTCTTCTACATAGTCCAAAATTCCATCAAGTTGATGGAGAGCCATATCAGACCAAATTATTTCCATCCTCTTTGCTCTTTAATCTTTTCCATTGCCTGAGAATGAGAAAGACCTCTTCCCGAACGACTTTCCTTAATGGCGTACTCTGAAGCCATTTCTAAAACTTCATGAGGTATATCATTTACGAAAGCCTGTACTTTGTCTTCTGGAACTTCATATGGATTAATACCTTTCATCGTTGAATACAACAATGTTATAAGGGCATTTTTCCGATCATCACTCCAATTCTTTACTTCGTTCCAAATCGGAGTATTTTGTATTTCATTATAATTGAACGTTCTCATAATTCTAATATTTAGTACCTTACATGGTGCAAATATAAGGGAAATATCTGAAATAGCCAAGGTATTTCCGGTTTTTAACACATCGAAGAATCAGCGAAGTCCCACAGATTTTACAGATTTTTCGAATTTTCTGTTTTCCTATTGGAAAGAGTTTCTTCGCCCCCCTCTTGCGAAGAGGGAGTCCTTATCCCACTCCCAAGCCCTTCAATAGTCTTTACGACCCCTTCGGTTCCCCTTGTAGGGGACAGAAACCCTTAGCATAAGGGCAAGGGATGTAGCTGGCGACGCTATAGCTCTGCCAGAGTTTTGGTCAGCCAGCGGAGCCTGTGCCCGCAAGGGGCTGGCTGAGAGTGCTTACGCAACAGAGTTGCGATTGTTTTACGCAATAAAATTGCGATTGTTTGTCGCCTAGCGGAAGACTTTATTCTGGTTGTTCTTGCAGATATTTCTCTATCCAAGGCTTTAACTCTGGAATATCACATTCTATTGTATCCCAAAGACTTTCCGGATCTACAGTATAATAGCCATGAACTAATACATGACGCATCTTTTCTATAACACGCCAATCAACTTCCGGATGACTAGCCCTAAATTCCTTTGTCAGCATATAGACAGCCTCTCCTATTACCTCAACAAACTTCGTAAAGCCGTAAAAAACAAGCTTGCTGTTTTTAACGTCTTCTAAAGTATATTGAGATTTATACTCTTGAATTTCATTGATGGCTTCAAGAATATGTTCTAATCTGCCTCTATCTTTAACTTTTTCTCTCATAAATCAAGAACTTGTCGTTATTTACTGAGTCTAACGCAAAAGGTAAGAGGCGACTGGCTTCTACCATATCTACCTTACGATGAAGTAAATCTTCTAAATTGAGCATCATGGCAGCAATCTTCATCAATGAAACTCTGGAGTTCTGGCGATCATACTCTACAAGAATATCGACATCACTATCCATACTCTCTTCGCCTCTTGAGCATGAACCAAAGAGCCAAGCCTTCTTGATGGGTTGGCTTCCAAAGAATTGCTGAATCTTTGGAATCATATTTTCAACATTCTTACTAATCATAATCGAGTACCTTTTTATTGTTTACATGCTGCAAATATAAGGGAAATATCTGAAATAGCCAAGGTATTTCTGGTTTTTAACACATCGATGTCCCACAGATTTGGCTTTACTTCCCGCTGGTCAGTGGGTCCGGAGGACAAATCTCCCTTCGGCCGCCGATTTTCAATTCACAGATGGATTGCTACCGAAACTTATGGATTCCATCACAAAGCATTGATAATTCTTTCTGAAAATAATCTATATCAGGAGATATATCTTTAGCAGTCTGCACCCTACCATCTAAAGACAAAAATATACCAGCATGCAATGGAAGACGCTTACTTGGTTTTGGCAATATCGATACTTCTCTATTTGCAAACTCTTTATCTAAATCCCTAACATCACTCACATTCAGAATGGTATAACCAAAACGAGTAACACCTTCTGATCTAGGATGAAATATACTAGATATATCATCCAGTTCATCGGCTTTATTTCGCAATACAGAGATGTAATCCTCTGCTCCATTTTTTAACATCTCTAACTTGAATGCCTTTGGTGAAACGCGACCCTCATAGATGTGAGAAGGTGAGAACAAGATTCTTGCGACTTGCTCTTCATCATTTATTTCATTGATTGTCTTTTCCATGTGCCTCCTCTAATAAATTCAAAACATCCTGTTCATTAAGATGGTCGTAATTGTATTTGGATAAATGACCATCACGCTTGATAAAAGCTGCAATTTGATGAGGAGCTATCGTAATACCAGCCAGGTTCTTTCCCTCTGTATAATCTAAATATAAATAGCCTCGGGCATCAGGGAACAATACCCAATTTACCAACTCCTTATCTGAGGATAGCATTATGACTCTACGAAGGAAATCTTGTATTCCAGAATCGATAGAAACACTGTTTTCTCCATCCCAACCCTCTTTCAGCAAAGCTAATTCTTCCAAACGCTTGAGCATCTTACCCTTGATTGGGGTCGCTGATTGATTGGTAAGATTAGACAGAAATACCAAACAGTTATATAATGCACTCTGGTCATTCGTGGCATATACTGCATCCATTACATGATGGCGCAATGTCTGTATATCCGTATTTGGAGAAATACAGACTCCCACAGGATCCGCTACCAAACTTGGAGCTGCCTCTGGTACTTGATATGATTTTGAATTACTCATAGCTTTACCATCAAATTAAAACATGGTGCAAATATAAGGGAAATATCTGAAATAGCCAAAGATCTTTAGGATTTTAACATTGTCCCACAGATTTGGCTTTCCCTTCGGCCGCCGATTTTCAATTCACAGATGAACACAGATTTTTTCCTGCTACAATATCTTATCCGCAGATGAGACCTATTCGGTCAGATGACGCAGATTTTTCGACTCCCCTGCCCCCTCTGCGAAGAGGGGCTCCTTATCCCACTCCCAAGCCCTCGCCCTTGTTCAAATGAGTGAAGAGTAACTTTGCTGACAGTTACCGAATGGTGAACAGCGGGGTGAACACTTTCCCCAAGCATTCACCTTTTCGGCTCCGGGGTGAACCCTAGTAAAAAGAACTTTGTATATACAGCGCATGTTAGAAATATAAAATCGCCAAGTGTTCACCCACACTCTTAGTTAGAGAACGTTGCAAACAAGAAATCGCTCTGCGACACCACCAACAACCAGCAGTTCATCACCGACGAGGAGAACCGCTGCTACTGTCCTTGGCTGGTAAAGAGCATCGAGAGTCCGATAGACCACCCGATAGACTACGACCACGTGTTTGCCTAGGAGCAGATACTCCGTTCATCGATCCTAACGATACCATGGAGGATTAAGTATCTTGGTTACGATAGCTAAGTATCATAGTTACGGATGATATTTAAGTCGCACACGGATCTCACGGATCTCACGGATTTATTTTTTCGTTGCAAACAACGGGTATTCTCATCTGGTCTCAATGGAAAAAAAAACGAAGGAGTCGAAAATCCGTGAGGTCACTACAACGCCCACAGCATCGGAATCTGCTAGGAGATCAGCCTTCTGTGTTCAGTCCTGCCGAGGTTAGGCGATGGAGATCGGTGCCCACGAAATCGTACATCTGCCATTTCAGAAGCTGTCGGCATCGCTTCTGCACCCGATCGCCATACTGGCCGCGGAGACTGTATAGGTTGCGCTGAAACAGGATGCCCTGCGCCTTGAGTGCCTCGTAATCCTCCTTCTTCATATAGAGGTAACGCTCGGGATGAGCCAGAATCGGGGTATAGCCCTTGTTCCTGATGCGCTCCAGCAGTCCACGGAAGTTCATCGGTGGGGCAAAGATGCTGGTTTCCACCAGCAGGTATTTCTCTGCCAGAGGCAGGAGATTGCCTGCCTTGAGACGGCGCTCGAAAAGGGCATCCAGCATGTTCTCGGCTGCGAGATGCAGCTGTAGGGGCTCTTCATCGGTCGCAGAAGATGGCTTCGCTCCTTCTGCTCCTGATGCCTGACTTCCAGGATGTCTCTGGGCAAAATCCAGAAGATACTTCTCCTTGAAATCTTCGAAGACCCGGCGGAGATCTTCAGGCTCATTCGGAATATCTTCCATGATGTGAGGGGTGAACCAGACTTCACGGATTCCGCTTGCTTCGTAGATGCGAAGCTGCTCCAGGCTCTTGGAGGGGTCCTGGAAGCCATCATCCACGCCAGGGAGTATATGGCAATGGTAATCGATGCCATCAGGGAGACTGCATGTGCTCCCTGATGGCATTTTCTGATTGAATATTTCCTGGAAGAATTTAAACATCTGTTTATATTATTCTATAATCCATTCATTTAAGATTTTGCCCCCCCATTCTTCTCCTTATCATAGTTATAGCCGTAGCCGTAGCCATAACCATAGCCGTAACCATAGTGGCTGCCATATCTGCCGCCACGTGCCTTGGTGGCGTTCAGGATCATGGTCATGTTCTTGAACTTCTTCTCCTTGTAGAGGGCATCGATTTCAGGCAGCATGCTGCGCTCCATCAGGCCGGCACGGACTACGAAGATGGTGCGGTCGGCAAACTGCTCATAGATTGGGGTATCGGCTACCACCTCGATAGGAGGACAGTCGATGAAGACGTAATCGTACTCCTGGCGCATCTGCCTGATCATCTGCTCCAGCAATGGGGTGAAGAGGAGCTCGGTAGGGTTTGGAGGGATGGTTCCGATAGGAATGACATCGAAATACTTCACCAGTCCGCTCTCCTCTCCCTTGTGGAGGATGTCGTGGATGTCGGCGATTCTGCCGTTGAGGTAATCGCTCAATCCCTCGCCCGGACTGCCTATCAGCATGGAGGCAGATCCGTGGCGGAGGTCACCGTCGATGAGCAGCACCTTCTTCTTCTTGATGGCGAGCGACATCGCCATGTTGGCAGCCAGGTGGCTCTTGCCGGATCCCTGATTCAGAGAGGTGAAGACGATGACATTCTGCTCGGGATGGGTACCGATGGTGAACTCGAAGTTGGTGCGCAATACTCGGAACGCCTCGTTCACGATGTTGCGCTTGCCTGCCTTCACTACTATCTGGCACACCTCCTTCGGCTTCTTCCAGAACCTGATACGCTGTTTGAGGGTTGGGCGGTTCTTGCGACTCACATAATATGGAATCTCGCCCAGAAATGGCACGATGAGCTTCTTGAGATCCTTACGGCCACGTACGGTAGTGTTTGCCTTCTCACGGATATAGATCACAACAACCGGAATGAGGAGACCCAAGACAAAGGCGATGAGCATAATCTTGCGACGAACTGGTGCCACTGGGTTGAGATCGCCTGTTGGAGGGGTAATCACACGGGTATTATAAGCGGTGAACGCCTTGGAAAGCTCGTTCTCCTCACGCTTCTGGAGAAGGAAGAGATACAATGCCTCCTTAACTTTTTGCTGACGACCCACAGTCTGCAGGTACTTCGCCTGGTTAGGGTTGCTGGCAATCTGAGAAGTAGTAGCAGCCTCGTTAGCCTGGAGGGTGCTCAACTGGGTTCTCAGAGAGATGACGAAGTTGTCGAGACTGGCAGTGATGCTCTTGCGCATAGAGGCAAGACTCTGATCGTAATCAGCTACCAATGGGTTCTGCTCACTGGAATTTGACACGAGGTTGTTGCGCTCCAACTGAGTCTTGTTGTACTCAGTAATCTGCTGCTCGATACCCTGGCTATCAATACCGGTATTGGATGGAAGAAGCTGGTTCTTACCTACCTTACCTGTCAAATATTGATGAATGTACTCTGCAATCGAGAGGCGAGAATGGAGCTCCATAATCTGCTTATCTACATCACTGCTCTTCTGCATATACTGCTGTGCCGCAGTCTCTACATCCGGCAAGAGATGAGAACTCTTGAAGGATGAAATATTCTTATCAACATCGCCCAACTCACGCTCAATGACACCCAAACGCTCGGTGATGAAGTGAGAGGTGGATACGGTCATCTGATTCTTATCATCCAACCAGTTCTTGCGGTAAACAGTGATGACTGTATTGATGACATCCTCTGCTCGCTTAGGGAGCACATCCTTATAGGTAATGTCGATGACGGTAGATTTCACCTCGTTCAGACTGGCTGAGAGGGAACCCTTGATGCGGTCGGTCATCGCATAGACATTGGTACGGGATACATAGAGGATAGGAGCTTCATCATTCTTGACAAACTGAGAGAAAGATGCCGCCTTATCTACCTTGATCTTACCCAATGGGGTGCGGATAATCTGTCCAATCTTCGCCTTCAACTCGCCATCGGTATCTACTGGGGTACCGTCGTTGGTAGCGCCCTTGAAGTAGCTAACCTCATAAGTGCCGTCAGGATGAAGCTGGAGCTTGAAGCTTCCGCTCTGCTCATCGGTGAAACCGATGAAATCTACGGTGACAGGGAGGTCGTTGCCATAGAGTGCCTGCTTATGGAAGGTGCCGTCGATGGCATAATCTACATCGAGCTTCAATCGCTTACCGGTCTCGAGGAGAACGGCTGGTGACTGAATGGCAATGAGTTCATTATATACATTGCTCTTCATATTACCCATACCCATATCCGAGAACATGGAAGCCACATCGCTGCTGATGCTCTGCGACTTGCTCTCATCCTTGATCATCAGGGATGCAGTTCGCTGATATACATTTGGAGTGGTAAGGGTATAATAGGTGGCGATACCGAGGGTAACCACCAGGGAGAGGATGAACCAGCGCCACTTTGCCAGACAGAGATAGAGAAGATCCTGAAGACGGATGAAGTCTTCTGTCTGGTTAGGGCGAGCCATCGGATTTGGCTGTACCGGCTGATTGGCCGGTGTTGTATTCTGTATCATTTTTCTAATATTAATTTACCTTCAAGAATGTGAGAACTGTGACGAGGAGGGATGAAACACTCAACCAGAAGCCTGTTGACTGCACGGTGTTACCATTGAGGGTAGAACTGCGCTTCTTGGTATCGTTTGGTGTTACATATACCACATCGTTCTGCTGGAGATAGTAAGCTGGTGAATTGAAAATGTCCTTACCGGAGCAGAGGTCAATCTTATAAATCTTCTGATGTCCGTTTTCCTGACGGAGTACCATCACATCCTGACGGCGACCCTGAATAGTGAGATCACCAGCCTTGCTGATGGCATCAAGGATAGTAACCTTTTCCTCATCAATAGCATACTGACCTGGCTTTGCCACTTCGCCCATCATGGAATAATGGAGGTTACTGAGACTTACAGTCACAGTTGGGTCTTTGACGAGACTTGCATCGAGGAGTGATTTCTTCACCTTTTCTGCGATCTGCTCACGGGTTAATCCTGCTACCTGAATGGTTCCTAATACCGGAAAATCGATATTTCCCTTGCTATCTACCGTGTAATAAAAGGCATCTTTTGCGATATTTGTACTGCTGCTGGAGTTGTTGGTACCGCCAGTGAGGTTGAAGAGCTGTGTGATCTGTGGATCCTTGCTCTTGACACCGATATAGATTTTATCGGTAGGCTTCACTGTAATGACTTTGTTCTGGAGGGTAATAACGGTATCAGGATTGTTGTTTAAATCCTGAAAGTAGGCTACGTCTTTTGGTGTGCCACAAGATGTAGCGGTTAAGAGCGCTACCCCTAGGGCTCCTAACAGCATGAATTTACTAAATTTCATTTTTTTATCTAGATAATGCATTTTTTTTATCATATACCTTTTTTCTTTTTTTTATCAGCAAATGATAGTATCTTTTTTTTTCGAATCCCTTTTTCCCTTAACATAAGGGAGTTTTTTCGAATCCCTCCGTCTCCCTTTAGCCAAAGGGAGCTCCACCTCTAAGGCGGATGCCCCTATTCTGAGCGAGTTTGCGGCCAGAGTAGAGTTTTTCCGCTGCAAAATTAATGGTTTTTATTGATAATAAAGAATATATCGCTTTACAAAAGTGTTTTTTAACAAAAAGAAACAATTGCTTTTAAACACTATACTATTCTCAAAATCTATTCTTTTACTTCCTCGAAATCTTCGTTGTGGACACCACGGAGGGCTACGGCGTAACCTCCGAAATCGAAGACTAACTGACGGTCTCTATCTATTCTTACGATGTACCCCTCATATCCGGCGAAAGGTCCGGTTAAGACTCTTAGCTTGACATGATCCCTCGAAAACTTCTCGAAAGGATCTCTCAGGAAGGTAATCTGCTCGGGATGCGTATGCATCACGTTCATGAAGGGCTGCATGATGGTGTCGCGAATAGAGGCGGGCTTACCCGTGCTGCAATCGTTGACCAAATGATACTGGGGAAAATATTGCTTCAAAAACTTCTGAATACCCTTTACTGTGCCCTGCAAAAAAACTAATCCAGAGACGGATGGCTCCAAGATCTTCTTTACTCCCTTCTTCTCTGCCTCATTCTTATAACAATACTGATAGGTCTGGTGGATGAAGAAAGGTTGATGACCTCTCTCCTTATTATATCGCTTTAACCACTTCAGGAAATTCCTGGCTGCCATGTGTTGGAGGAAGAGATAGCTCCAGGATGTGGGATTTTCTGCCGGATTTTCCTTGCCGTTAATTCCCAAGCGTGCTTTTCCCGGCTCAGAACTGGTTGGTTCCAATGCCTCTGAAGCTTCTGAACCTGATGGGTTATCAGGCTCCATAATGTGAATGCCGTGAGGCAAGTTCTTTTTTTCTATCTTTTCCCTTATTGACATATTATTTTGTTTTTTGCAAAAATACTGCTTTTATTTGATATTTTAGCTATGTTCATACTAAAATATTTTAGTTTCTCTGTTTTTTTAACTATAAAAGTCCTATTTTTCGAAAACATCTCATTTCTCTTTAGTGTTAAAGAGATTATTTCGAATCCCTCCGTCTCCCTTTAGCCAAAGAGAGCTCTACCTCTAAGCAAGGAGGGTGTGTCATTATTCATCGGATTACGAGGAATAAAATATCCGATGAAAAATAATCAATACCACCTTATTATATTGGGATTATTGAGGGAAGGACTGGAGGGATTTGCAGGGAAAAAAGATGGGGAAAAGTTTGGGGAATTCAGTTTTTATTGCTAACTTTGCGGACGAATTTACGAGGAATTTATATTCTAAGAAGAGAAATCGAAAAAATTAAATTACATATAATGTCTTATGGAAAAAAACATCTATAAAGGTAACGTACTGATTAGAAGGTTGGTGGTCTTAGCTGACTTCATCATCCTCAACTGCTTACTATTGGGCTTTATCAACTTCGAATCTCAGTATATTCCTAATTACCTAGATCTGAGAACAAAGATTACATTCTTTATAGCAAACGTTGCTCTCGCCATCGGCGAATACAACTACTGTACTATCATTCATGTAAGACGAATCGGTTTTCAGCAAGTTATCAAACGTACTTTCTTCCTGGCACTTTGTACTACCTTCTGTTTCATGGTCTTCCTGAAATTCTTCAGTCATGGTGGAGAAATATTTACGTTCGGATTCTACTTCGGCATCTCTTACTATCTTGCTCTGATCATCAGTCGACTCATCGAGCTCAAGGTTCTGAAATATCACCGTGCCAGAGGTAGAAACAGTCGTACCGTGATCTTCGTGGGTAGCGATCCTGCCGTAAGAGAAATGTACATTACCATGACAGAAGATCCTTCTGCGGGTTATATAGTAAAGGGTTATTATGCCGATGATGATATCGCCGGAGCGCCTCAGGAGCTGAAAAAACTGGGCACGATGCAGGAGCTTAACAAACTTTTAGAGTCTAAACAGAACGATACCATCAACGGTTCATCTTATGGTCTGGATGAGGTTTTCTGCAGCTTGTCGCATAAGGAATCTGACCAGATTGTGAAGATCATGCGTTTCTGTGACAAGAACGTGGTGCATTTCTATTATCTGCCTCGTCTGTTCGGCGAATATAAGCTGCATCTGGATTCCCATAACTTTATGGGTAAGACGGTTTACACGAACCATCTTGAGCCGCTGTCTTCTGTCTCGAACCGTATTCTCAAGCGTGCCTTCGATATTGCCGTGAGTGGTGTGATCTGCCTCTGTTTCTTGCCTTTCATTCCAATCATCGCACTGATTATCAAGATTCAGAGTCCGGGTCCTATCTTCTTCCGTCAGGCTAGAACGGGTCTGAACGGTAATACCTTCATGTGCCTGAAGTTCCGCTCAATGCATGTGAACAAGGATTCAGACAAGGCTCAGGCTACGAAGAATGACCCAAGAAAGTTTGCATTCGGCAACTTCATGAGAAAGACGAATATTGATGAGTTCCCTCAATTTATCAATGTATTGAAGGGCGATATGAGTATCGTGGGTCCTAGACCTCACATGTTGTATCATACTGAGGTTTATGGTAGTTTGATTGATAAGTAGGGTGTCCAGTTCTGTGTTCTAATTTTCGAGTTAAAAAGAAGCTTGTACTTCTTCTAACATTATGAGAATCAGAT
>NZ_JBBNGE010000073.1:0-11211 GCF_040095255.1 Segatella sinensis
CTAAATTCAATGCAATTCTTGCTGTAGTACAACAGTAAGACGATTACTCATGCCCATAGGGGTGCTGAGTAGTTACGCTTCATACGCTAAATGTTTAAATTTCTTAATTTTCGTGTGACGGTTTCGTGTGACGGATATGTGCCAGATTTGCGCCAAATAAACACGAACAAATATATAACAAATCTTAGAAAGTAACCTCCCTAAACGAAACAAAGCCGCTGGAAACCAGCAGCTTTGTTAATGTTTGATATATGTTTGTTGATGTTTGCTAATACTAGCCAAAATTATCGTACATGATACTCTCAGGATCAACTCCCAGAGAATCCAGATAATCTGTAACGGTCTTGATCAACATTGGAGGTCCGCAGAGATAGTACTCGCAATCCTCTGGTGCCTCGTGATCCTTCAAGTAGGTATCACGGATGCAGTTAACAGCAAATCCCTCGTAGTACTTCACGCCCTGAGCATCTGCCACTGGGTCCTTGCGGTCCAATGAAAGATGGAAGTGGAAGTTAGGGAATTCCTTCTCAAGCTCCCAGAAGTCCTCCAGGAAGAATGCCTCACCCAATGCACGAGCTCCGTAGAAGAAGTGAAGCTCACGATCTGTAGTGTGCAAGGTCTTGGTCATGTGCATGATCTGCGCACGCAATGGAGCCATACCGGCACCACCACCAATCCAGATCATCTCCTTGCCTGATGTGAAGTTAGGATGGAAGTCGCCGTAAGGACCACTCATCATTACCTTGTCGCCTGGCTTCAATGAGAAGATGTAAGAAGAAGCGATACCTGTTGGTACGTTCTGGAATCCTACCTGTGGACGTGGCAAGAATGGAGTTGTGGCGATACGTACGGTCAGGGTGATGATGTCACCCTCGTCAGGATAGTTCGCCATAGAGTAAGCACGAACGGTAGGCTCTGGATTGTGAGCCTTGAGAGAGAAGATGTTGAACTTCTTCCATGCTCCGATGTACTCCTCGCCAATAAGATCCTTGTCGAAGTCCTTGTCGTAATCGATGCAGTCGTATGCAGGAATCTTGATCTGAGCGTAAGAACCCGGAACGAAGTCCATGTGCTCGCCTGGAGGCAAAGCCACCTTGAACTCCTTGATGAATGATGAAACGTTCTTGTTGGAGATAACCTCGCACTCCCACTCTTTCACGCCCATCACGCTCTCAGGCACCTTGATCTTCAGGTCGCCCTTCACCTTGCACTGGCATCCCAGGCGCCAGTGGTCCTTAATCTGCTTGCGGGTGAAGTGAGGCTTCTCTGAATCGAGAATCTCGCCGCCGCCCTCGAGCACCTGAACCTTACACTGGCCACAGCTTGCCTTACCGCCGCAGGCAGAAGGAAGGAAGATGCCGTTCTCATTCAGCGTAGTCATCAAACTGCTGCCCTGAGGCACGTTGATGGTCTTGTCGCCATTGATTTCGATATTTACATTTCCGCTAGGGCTCAGATACTTCTTAGCCACGAGCAGGATGATAACCAGCAGGAGAATCACCACGAGGAAAACTCCGATACTAGCCAATATAAATGATGTATTACCCATATCTATAGTCCTCCTATTTTAGATTTTCAAGCCTGAGAAGCAAAGCATAGCCATTGCCATGAGGCCTACTGTGATAAATGTGATGCCGAGTCCCTGCAGTGGCTTTGGCACGTCGCAATACTGCATCTTCTCGCGGATGGCTCCCATCAGGACGATGGCGAGAGTCCAACCCAGACCGGAACCTACGGCATAAACGATGCTATCCCATACAGAGGTGATAGCCTGAGTATTGGTAGGCTCCATCAGGATGCGCTGCTGCATGAAGAGAGATGCACCCATGATGGCACAGTTTACGGCAATCAATGGCAGGAAGATACCCAAGGCTGCATAGAGCGATGGTGAGAACTTCTCTACAATCATCTCTACCAGCTGCACGATACCGGCGATGACGGCGATGAAGAGGATGAAGCTCAGGTAAGTAAGGTCAACACCCAGAATGCCATCGGCGCTGAGCACCTTGGTCTGCAACAGGTAATCTACAGGCACGGTGATGAGCAACACGAAGGTTACTGCCAAGCCCAGGCCCAAAGAGGTCTTCACGTTCTTGGATACTGCCAAGTATGAACACATACCCAGGAAGTAGGCGAAGATCATGTTATCGACGAAAATCGAACGGAAAAACAAACTTATTGCGTGCTCCATCTTACTTCTCCTCCTTATAAATATAGGCACGATGTACCCAGATTACACATCCAACGAGAATCAATGCCATGGCTGGCATGGTCATCATACCGTTGTTAACATATCCAAAGCTGTAAGCTCCCTCTGGAATCAGCTGGAAACCGAGCAGAGAACCACGGCCCAAAAGCTCACGCACTGCACCCACAATCACGAGGATGAGGGCATAACCCAAACCATTACCTACACCATCGAGGAATGAAGGCCAAGGCTTGTTCATCATGGCAAACGCCTCCAATCGACCCATCAGGATACAGTTGGTGATGATAAGACCCACGTACACAGAGAGCTGCACGCTCACGTCGTAGGCGAAAGCCTTCAACACCTGGCTCACGATGGTTACCAGGGCAGCCACTACCACCAGCTGGACGATGATACGGATGCGCTGAGGGATGGTGTTGCGGATGATGGAAATAATCACGTTAGAGAATGCCGTGATGATAGTAACGGCAAGTCCCATCACAATGGCTGGCTTCATCTGAGAAGTAACAGCCAGGGCACTACAGATACCAAGCACCTGCACGAGCACAGGGTTGTCGCCGTTCAGTGGCTTGATGAATGCCTCCTTATTTTGTTTACTAAATAATGCCATAATTTCGCTTAATTATTTAATGAATTTAGCAAGACCTTCCTTGAGCATTGCATCCACACCGTTGGATGTCAATGTAGCACCGGTAACGGCATCCACATTGTTAGGGTCGCTGGCAGGAGCGTCTTTCTCAACGCCCAGAGCGATGCCCTCTACTCCATCCTTGTGAATCTTCTTGCCCTGGAATTTCTGCTGCCACTTCAGGTTGTCCTTGATTTCAGCACCCAGTCCGGCTGTCTCGCCTTCGTGGTTGAAATATACGCCATAGATGGTGTTGTTGTCAGCATCCACGGCGATGAAGCCTGAAATGCCGCCCCAGAGACCCATACCCTTTACAGAATATACGGTCTTCTTCTGACCATCAATCTCGCACTCGTAATACTTCATGCCGTCCTTCTCCTTCTCGTCCTTCACCACCTCTTTATATTTGGCAGCCGCAGTAGCGTTGTCAAGGTCGCGCAGGTTCAGGGAGTTCAGAATCTGCTTCTGAGTATCAAGAGCCACGTTGGCATCCTGTGTTGCCTTCAGTGAAGAAGACACGAACGCGAGCAGGAATGCCACGATTACCACGATGATAACCGAATAGATAATAGTATAGCTATTTGAATTTGTCTTCATATCTACATTCCTCCTACATTATTTAATAGCACGTTTAGCACGGCGAGAGATGTTGCTCTGAACTACACAGTAGTCGATGAGTGGAGCAAACATGTTGCCGAAGAAGATAGCGAGCATCATACCCTCTGGATAACCTGGGTTCATCACACGTACGATAACGGCGATGGCACCGATGAAGAATCCGTAGAAGTACTTACCTTTCTCTGTACGGGCTGAAGTTACAGGGTCGGTAGCCATGAACACGGCACCGAAGCAGAAACCACCCAGCACGATGTGCTCATACCAAGCGATAGGTGTCATACCGAGAGCCTGGAAGATAAGCGCCATCACGATGCCGCCTGCGAATACAGAGCCCATGGTCTTCCAAGATGCGATGCCTGTCCAGAGAAGGATGATGGCACCGATGGCGATGGCGATGACTGAAGTCTCACCGATACTGCCAGGAATGAAACCGATGATAGAGTCGCAGAGACTTGCTGAAGGCATGCTGCCCTGAGCCAGCTGACCGAGAGGAGTAGCAGCTGTGAAGCCATCAGGCAGGGTGTTACCCAGACCGAAGATAGCATCCTTAGCCACCCAGACCTTATCACCACTCATAGCCAATGGATATGAGAAGAAGAGGAACATACGGGCACCCACAGCCACATTGAAGATGTTCATACCGGTACCACCGAAGATCTCCTTGCAGAAGATAACTGCGAAGGCGCACGCCAGGGCGAGCATCCACAGCGGTGTAGAGATAGGAATGATCAATGGGATGATGATACCGCTGACGAGGTAACCCTCCTGGATTTCCTCGTGCTTCCACTGAGCCCAGGCAAACTCGATGCCGAGACCCACGATGTAGCTAACCAGCAACTTAGGGAGGACAGCCAGGAATCCGAAGCCGAAGACCTCGATGAAGCTGGCAGCATCCAGTGTACCTGCAGCCTTGAAATTCTGGTATCCCACATTATACATACCGAAGAGCAATGCAGGAATCAGGGCGATTACCACAAAGCTCATGATGCGCTTCGAGTCGATAGAATCGTGGATGCTGGCTCCGCTCTTCGCTGTCGTATTTGGCACGTACAGGAAGCTCTCAAAACCGTCAAACACGCTCTCGAAGGCATGCAGCTTACCTCCCTCTTGGAAGTTAGGCTTTATCTTATTGAGATAATTTCTTAATGCACTCATTATTTTAATAATTAACAGTACTAAAAACTAAGCATTCTCCTTGCGCAGGATGTTCAGACCATCGCGTACAATCTTCTGCAATTCG
The DNA here is from genome assembly GCF_040095255.1 of Segatella sinensis. Lineage (NCBI taxonomy): Bacteria > Pseudomonadati > Bacteroidota > Bacteroidia > Bacteroidales > Prevotellaceae > Segatella > Segatella sinensis. The sequence continues at coordinate 4,696 of NZ_JBBNGE010000073.1, forward strand.
AGCTTAGAGCTATCCACGAACTCAGCTACCGCAAAGTCCTCAGGACTAACCTCATAGATACCGAGCTGCTCCTGCTTGTCGATATCGCCTGCGATGATTGCCTTGATGAGATACTCACCGAAGATGTCCATAGGGAGAACCTGGTCGTACTCGCCGCTCATAATCATGTGGCGCTCGCCACCCTTGATGCGGGCATCGAGATTGTACTCCTTCTTCTTACCGAAGAGCCAGGAGAGATAGGAACGCGAGGTAGAGAACTGATCGGTTCGTGGAAGAATCCAGCCCAGCATCTCGTCGCAGTCGTCACCCTCTGGGATGGCTGTGATCTCTGAGGTGTGTCCGCCTACGTAATCTGCCAGGGTGGTCTTTACGCCTGTAAGCGGATTGCCATTGATGAGGCGAACGTGGGATGTGCTCTTGAGCTGTGCTTCAACGAAAGCTGCCAATGGAGTACCTACCAACACGTTAGCGTAACCGGTCAGCTTCATCTCGCTACCAGCTACAGCCACCTTCTTGTGCAGGTCAACCTTACCAGTAAGGAAGAGGCGACCGAAGAAGATTACCGATGCAGGATCTACAGTCCAAACCACCTCGCCCTTGTTTACAGGATCGATGTTGTTCACCTGAATGCCTACATTACCAGCAGGACAAGGACCATCAAACACATTGAGTTCCACGTTCTTAGCCTCGCCGAGCGCATTGCAGTGCTGCTCAACTCCAACGCCAAGATAAGTTTTCGCAATCTTGCTCAAGGCTGTCAAACCTGCCTGGAAAGCTTCCTCATTGCCAGCGAGTTCTACCTCGAAATCGGCAGCGAGCGGCATGTCGCGGAGGGCAGAAACGAAGATTGCCTTAGGAGTGGTATCCGGTGTGGTGGATACAGCGTAAGGCAACTGGTTGATGTAACCGAACAATCCAGCCTCAAGCAACGCCTGCTTCACGGCAGCACCATCCAACGACTCAACGTTTTTCTTACCAAAATCCGTAGAGGTCTGCTCAGCGTCTGCCTTCACCTTGATGCAAAGCACCTTGCGACGCTCCCCTCGCTCAATGGCGGTAACCTGACCGCTCACTGGTGAGGCAAACTTCACCTCTGGGCAAGCCTTGTTCACAAACAAGGCATCTCCGGCATTGACATGGTCGCCCTCGCGTACAACTACCTTAGGAGTAACACCCACGAAGGCTGCAGGTACGAGTGCATACTCGCTAGCCTGTACCACAGGGATGGCTACATCCTTGGAAGCCTTACCCGTAAGGTTAATGTCCAAGCCTTTACGTAACTTAATTACATTTGCCATAACTACATTAAAAATATTATATTTTAAAACTGATTTTCTGGTCTTATTTTGTGAAAACATTCAAATTATGCTGCAAAAATAGCAAAAAAAAGTAAGACGAGGAAGAAAAATCACTAAATTATTTGATAATGTAACAAAAAAGCAGTAAATTTGTGCCTAAATTTCAATACAGATTCAGATTGCAAGCCTGTTTTGACAAACACAGATTGCAAATTAACGGCAAATGCCCATTGCAAATTAACATTAAATATTCATAAGACTCTGAAACGATTTAAACATATCATCAGCTGTATCATCTGGACTATCTTCGCCCTTTATGTGATACTCATCGTACTGTTGCACCTGCCACCAGTACAGACCTTCCTCGGCTCTACCGTAGCCACTGCCCTCGCCCAGAAATTCGGAACAGAAGTGAGCGTGGGAAGGATCAACCTGGGTTTCTTCAACCGAATCATCATCGACGATGTGAGAATGCTCGACCAGAAAGGCGACAGCATGATCTATGCTTCACGACTCTCGGCAAAGGTGGACCTGCTGCCGCTGAAAGACGGAAAAATCTCGGTTTCATCGGCACAGCTCTTCGGACTGAGAGCCAACATCTACAGGCAGAATGCCAAGAGCGACATGAACATCCAGTTCATGCTCGATTCGCTCGCCTCGAAGGATACCACCCAGCACAAGCCACTCGACCTGCGCATCGGAAGCGTCATCATCCGCCACGGATCCATTGCCTACAACCAGCGCGACATCGCATCGGCTGCAGGAGTATTCTCGCCTCAGCACATCGGCATCAGCAATCTCTCTGCCCACATCGCCTTGCATCATCTCACAGATAATGATATTCATCTATCCATTAAGAAGATAGCCTTCACCGATAAATCAGGACTTCAAGTAAAGAATCTGCGATTCAAGGTGAATGCAGACAAGCATCAGGCGCGCCTGAGCGACTTCCAACTGGAACTCCCGAAGAGCCACCTGCTGCTGGAAGACCTCATCGCCACCTACCGCACAAATGAGAAGGGAACGCTCATCAGCGAAACGCTGCAGTTTGAGGGCGGCATCAAGCCATCGCTCATCACCCTGTCGGATGTGGCTTGCTTCGCTCCTATCCTCAGAAAATGGAACGATGCCCTCTACATCGACACCCACTTCTCGGGCACCAGTACATCGGCACGCATCCACCAGCTCCACTTCAAGACCCAGAGCGGAAGCATCCTGCTCAAGGCGAACGCCAAGGCAAGCGACTGGAACCGGAAGCTGCACTGGCTCGCCAACATAGAGACCCTGCGGGTTTCTGACGAGGGCGTGGAGCAGATAGCCGCCAACCTGGGCAGCAAAGTGAAGATTCCGAAAGAGGTGCTCCGACTGGGCAACATATATTATAAAGGTGTAGCCAGCGGAAAAGGCAAGAGCCAGATAGGAACCAAGGGCGTACTGCGCACCGATGCAGGAAACGTGGAGATAGACGCCCACCAGAACGGCAAGCAGCTCTACGCCCAGGTGGATACCAAGGGCATCAACCTGGGCAAGATACTCGACAATGCCAAACTGGGCATCATCGCCGCACACATCATCGCACAGGGTACCAAGGAACATCTTGTGGCAAAGGGCGAGATTCCGCTGTTCGACTTCAACAACTACCGATTCAGCAATATCAGGCTGAACGGCAGCTACAACAAGGGACTCATCGACGGACTCGCATCCATCGCCGACCCGAATATCAACCTGCAGGTGGCGGGCAAGTACTCCATCCCGAAGAAGCAGTATGAAGCCCAGCTCAACCTGGCGCATCTGCAACCTACCGTACTGGGCGTGAAGATGGCAGACAATACCTACACCCTGAACGACATCAGGGTGAGTGCCAAGAACGAAGGAGCAGACAGCTATCTGGACCTGGAAGCACCATTCGCCAACATCCACGTAAAGGGACAGTACGACTACGGAACCCTGGTTCAGACCATGACCAACATGCTGGCAAGCAAGCTGCCTACCCTACCTGGCATCGGAAAGACCAGCAACAAGGCAAGGAACAACTTCAGCATAGAGGCAGAAATAGCTTCTACCGAAATACTGCAGAGAATGCTGGGCGTGCCGCTCGACATCCTGCAGCCGTTGGTGATAGACGGAAACATCTCCGACCTAGACCGCTCGGTAAACCTCACGGCACAGTTGCCTGCCTTCAGCTACAACGGCAGCGACTACAGCGGCGGATCCCTGCAGATGAATACCGAGGGCGACACGCTGAAGGTGGATGCGCACATCAAAACGGGAGCAGCGGGCAGCACAAGCCCTACCCTGCACGTAAAGGCAGCGGCAGCCGACAACACACTGATGGCATCGCTGGGTTACAACAACCACTCCAAGAGCCTGCCTATCCACGGGGCGCTGAATGCCGAGGCGCAGTTCTACAAGAATACGAACAACGTATCTACTGCCCACGTAGATATCAAGCCATCGGTAATCCATATCGGAGAAAAGCCTTGGAAGGTGCACCCGGCTGACATCACCTACAGCAAGAACCACCTGGAGATAGAAAACTTCGAGGTGAGCCACGGCGACCAGCATGTGGCAGTGAACGGACTCGCCACCCCGAACAAGGAAGACTCCATCGTGGCGCAGCTGAAGGATGTGGATGTGGAGTATATCCTGAACCTCGTAAACTTCCACTCAGTGGATTTCTCAGGCAAGGCTTCAGGCAAGGCGATTGTGAAGAGCATCTTCAATGATCCTGACGCCTACGCAAAGCTCGACATCAAGGACTTCGAGTTCGAACACGGTCCGATGGGAATACTTCATGCCAACGTAAGCTTCAACAAGGAACTGAGCCAGATTGACATCAACGCCGTGGCAAACGAGGGCGAGGAGCACCAGACGCTCATAGACGGATATGTATCGCCGAAGCGAAACTACATAGACCTGGGCATCGAGGCGCAGGGCACGAATATGAAATTCATGGAGAGCTTCTGCGGAAGCTTCATGGACGACATCCAGGCAAGAGCCCATGGAAAGGTGAACCTGGTGGGCGACCTGAGCAACATCAACCTGGTGGGCGACATCTACGCCACCGGCAAGATGCACATGAAACAGCTGGGCACCGAGTACAGTTTCAAAAACCTGCATGCCCACGCCATTCCGGATGACATCCTGCTGAACAATGATACCATCTTCGACCGCAACCACAACATGGCACTCGTAAGCGGCGGTATCCATCACAAGCATCTCACCCGACTGAGCTACGACCTCACCCTGAAGGCGCACAACTTCCTAGGCTACGACACCCATGAGTTTGGCGACAACACCTTCTACGGTACCGTCAATGTCACCGGCGAGGTGGGTATCCACGGCAAGAGCGGCGAAACTATCATTGACATCGATGCAGAACCGGGACCTGGCAGCATCTTCGTATATAACGTGGCGAGTCCTGATGCCATCAGCGACAAGAGTTTCATCCACTGGCACGACATCGCTCCGGAGCTGACCGACAGTCTGAAGCTGCAGCAGAAAGATGCAGACGACGACATCGACTTCTCGTCAGACATGCGCATCAACTTTCTGGTGAATGCCACTCCTAACCTGACGCTGAAGCTAATGATGGACCCTCAGAGCGGCGACTACATCACGCTGAACGGCAATGGCGTACTAAGAGCCAACTGGTTTAACAAGGGATCCTTCGACATGTTCGGCAACTATGTGGTGGACCACGGAGTGTATAAGCTCACGATACAGAATGTAATCAAGAAAGACTTCGAGTTCATGCCGGGGGGAACCATCGCCTTCGGTGGCAATCCATACAATGCGCCACTGAATCTGCAGGCGAAATATACGGTGAACGGTGTTCCGCTGAGCGACCTGAGCATCGGCCGTTCGTTCAGTAGCAACAACATCCGCGTAGATTGCCTGATGAACATCACGGGCACCCCTCAATCGCCGAGCGTAGATTTCTCAATGGACCTGCCTACGGTAAACACGGATGCCAAGCAGATGATCTACTCAGTCATCAATTCGCAGGAAGAGATGAACCAGCAGGTACTCTATCTGCTCGCCATCGGACGATTCTATGCGCAGACCAAGAACAACCAGAGCAGCGAGGATGCCGACCAGCAGAGTCAGACATCGCTGGCGATGCAGAGTTTTCTAAGCGGTACGATTTCGCAGCAGCTCAACACCGTATTATCGAATGTGGTAAAGAGCAACAACTGGAATTTCGGTGCCAACATCTCTACGGGCGATGAAGGCTTCAATAATGCAGAGTACGAAGGAATCCTGAGCGGAAGGCTGCTCAACAATCGCCTGCTGTTCAATGGTCAGTTTGGCTATCGCGACAATGCGAATGCCACACAGAGTTTTATCGGCGACTTCGATCTCCGTTATCTCATCTTCCCGAACGGTAATCTCGCCGTGCGCATGTATAATCAGACCAACGACCGCTATTTCACCCGAAACAGCCTCAACACTCAAGGTCTCGGTCTGATTATGAAAAAGGATTTCAACGGCTGGCGCGAACTCTTCGGAATCAAGAAGAAGAAAGAGGTGAAGAAGAAAAGCGGGAGCAAGAAAGCCAGAAGCAAATAAAGCGGAAAGACGGAAGCAAATAAAGCAGATGACGGAAGCTTCCGTCTTCCCCAAGAGGTTGTGTCAAAAGTTCTGATAATGGCAGCGGAGGACGGGCTAAAAGCCCCAAAGTACCTAGGTGTCTCCAAGAGCGTAAACCCACCAAGCGTCCCGGCGGATTTGAAATCATAAGTGGTTGAAAGATTATTTTAGGCATGTTGCTCTATAAAGTAGGGATTCCTTTCTAAGGAATCCCTACTTTATAGAGCAACATGCCTGAATGGAGTCTTACTCAAATCCCCACCATTAATAACCACTAACAACGCCCCAACCCATTCTTGCATTTCAAGGTAAAAGTTAAATTTCGCAATAGAAAAACCGAGCTCATTTTCCTTTTTGTATATCATAACCAGCATAGAGGTAATAATAGTCATGTAGAGAATGACTTTTATGCCATTCTCATTAGTAGACAGAAAATGAGAAAAATTCAAATTCTGCTTTAAAAACTTAAAGTAAACCTCTATGTCCCAGCGCTTTTTATAACAGAACGCAATTTCTTGTGGAGTCATATCAAAGTCGTTAGTTATAACGTAACTACTCAGCACCCCTATAGAAAACTTCTCGTTAATAAAGCATAAACTTGATTTTGCTTATTTTCTTCATCCTT
>NZ_JBBNGE010000074.1:0-10533 GCF_040095255.1 Segatella sinensis
GAATATGTACAATAAAAGAATTTTGGTCGTTTTACAAGTAAATTCTCACGAAACCCTATAGGTTGCGGATTTGAGGGCTATTACAAGTCCAATGTTTTTGAACTTGTAAATGGTCTTAACCTCATCATTGGTTCTAATGGTGACGGTAAGACTACGTTTTATGAAGCTTTAGAGTGGTTGTTCCGAACTGATGGAACATCAAAGGCAGATACAAAGTTGATTTCCAAGAAGAGAAGCGAAGAACTTTCTGCCGATGAATCTGCTGATGTTCGTGTGGCAATGACATACGAACACAAGGGGTATGTCAAGACTTTAGAAAAAAGTTTTCATTTTACAAAGTCTTATGATGGTGAAATTACTACCTCGAATTTCTCTTTTGATTTAATAGAAGAAAACGGGGGTGAAAGAATGCGACGCGATGGTTTAAAATTTGATTATGATTTGCCTTCCGAGATTCGCAAATACACTATGTTTAAAGGAGAAAGTGATCTTGATGTATTTCAAAGTTCAAATGCATTAAAGATGTTGGTTGAGACCTTCAGCGATGTCAAGGATTTTGAGGCATACTTCTCTTTTATGGAATACTCTACAAAGATGGCAGAGCAGGCACAAACAAATGCTCAGAAGTCTGATCGTAAAAATAGTGAGAAGATTGCTCAGCTCAAGCGTACTATAGAGCAAGAAAGTAGTACATTGGAAGACATAGAAAATGAAATTAGAAATAAGGAAGATGAGGCATCTAATTTTGCTGGTCTATTAAAAAGTATTGAGCAAAGCAAAGAAGCTTCAAAGTTGCTTGTTAATGTCAATAGACGTATAGACACTTTAACTAATAAACGTGCGCAAGTTCAAGCATCTATTAAAGAAGATTATACAATCAATCTTCTGGATGATATGTGGATACTTATGGGTTTTGAGGATATTGCTGAGGAATATTCTCAAAAGATTAGTGCGGTCGATAAAAAACGAAGAAAATTGGAGAATGATTATTTGCAGACTGCTGGTGCGGAAAAAATAATTAAGAAAATGCAAAAGGAAACTTCTTTTGTACCATTGCCAGTGCACATTCCTGGTCAAAAGATAATGCAGGAAATGCTCGACGAAGAAGTTTGTAAAATTTGTGGTCGTCCAGCTAAAATGCATAGTGAACCATGGAATTATATGCTTCAGCGCTTAGAGGAATACAAGAATTCTTTAAAGGTCGATGAAGATGAGGAGGTAAAACCATATTATCAGAATGAATATATCGTTGAGTTACAAAAGCGAGATACGATTCTAAATGATAATCTTGCCGAAATAACCAAGCTTCGTCATCATATACAAAAGGTGATTTCTAACAATAATCGTTTGCATGATGAAATCAAGAAAATAGACGCAAATTTGAATAATGAAATTGAAGCTAAAAAGCGTATCTTGGCACAAGCTGATGGATTAACAGAAGAACAGCTCTTGTCTCATTTAGAGAATATTTCCAATTGGATGGATTTAAAGAATAAGGCAGTAAGTCGATTGGAGGTATTGAAGGGGCAACGCATTAATCATCGTAAGACTCTTGAGGAGGCACAAGAAAGTTTGGGTAAATTGGCAGAAGGTACTTCTGCTGCTTTATATGCAAAGATTGCTGCACTTATTCGTCATATTTCTGCAGCATTCAAGTCTGCTAAGGAAACCAACAAAAAGCGTCTTCTTCATTCAATTGAAGATGAGGCGAATGTTTTCTTAGAGAGCTTGAATACTAATGATTTCAAGGGTACTATCCGTATTCTGGAAAAGGCTAATGGACAAGGAGAGGCGGTTCTTATGAATAGTGATAATACAAGAATCTTCAATCCTAATACTGCTTTAAGAACAACTTACTTGATGTCGGTATTATTTGCTATTGGCAAGTTGGCTACTCAAAGAAGTGAAACTGAGTTTCCTTTGATATTCGATGCTCCAACTTCTTCTTTTACTGATGCTAAGGAGACGGAGTTCTTCAATGTGATTAGTAATTTGGATAAGCAAGTTGTTATCGTGACAAAGAGCTTCTTGAAGGAAAGCTATGATGGCAATTTAGTCCTTGACCAGAACAAGGTTAATGAAGTTTCTGGTAGAGTGTTCCGAATTGAAAAGAAGAAGCCTTTCGATGATAAGGATCTAGCAACAATCCAAACAGTTATAACAAAAGTAAAATAACAATGGCAGAGGTTTTAAATAATATAGAGGAACTTGTTGATAAAAACGAGAAACTCATAGATATATGGGGACGTAGAAATCCCAAATTTGAAATAAAATACGAGAAGACCGTAATGAGAGCTATCTCGGATTATGGTGTTGGTGCATCTGAGAATACTAGTGCAAGAGGCAAAGTGTTTGGTTCTGGATATGAGCCTTATATCATGGCGTTTTTTATCGGTTTGTATGCAGGTAAGAAACTGCCATTATCAGAAGAAACAAAGGTCTTGGGACAGAATTTGGTCTTTTGGGGTACTGCTGAAGCACGAAAAGGGCGCAAAGCTTATCCTGCGTTGCGTTCTTATATATTTATGGCTCTTGTGGCAAAGACAGACGTAGATTGGATAGCCTTGGATAAAGGTGAAATAAAGCCTAGTACCGTTGTTTCTCAATTGATAACTACAATGGAAGAGTATGCTAATTATGGCTTCTCTGTTATGGAAGATAAATTAAAGGAAGATAAGGGATATTTCTTTTCTCATCGTTCCTTCTTGGATATGTTTTTACAATTAACCTCCAAAAAGGTTGATGATGAACATGATGAAGAGGAGCCAGAAGAATTATAAAGTAATATAGAAAGGGAAAATATGGACTATGTAGAGGCTTTTGAAAATTTAAAGCCGAATGAGAAATATGGCCGTAAAACTCCACATAAGGCGGTTCTTTTGCTTACCATTATAGAAATGTGTGAATCGGATGAGATTTATTCTAATGAAATTAGATATAATCAGCAGCTGATAGATACTTTTCATAAAGTATGGAAAAGAACCCTGCCTGATGACGATTCTTTATTTGTGGATGCGTATTTCCCATTCTGGACTATGCAAAATGAAGAATTTTGGCATCTTGTTCCCTATCGTGGCAAAGAAGAGAACTTGACTCTGCTAAAAGAAAGACAGGTTAGACCTTCTGAGAGTAAAATCAAGGAATGTGTTGATTACGTGGAACTTGATGAGGATCTGTTTTTCCTTATGACTTTACCGTCAGGACGTTCTTCTTTGAAGCGTGCTCTATTAGAGAACTATTCAGCTCTTACTGAAGAGAAAATAGGTGAATTGGCAACAAGTAAAGACAATGCCATAGATAAGTCTATAGAGGCTTTGGCGGAGTACCAAAAGATTTTGTCATCTGAAAATGAACCCAAAAATAATCTTGTGGCAGAGTCGTGTGATGAGGAAAAGCAGAACCTTTTTTATGCTTTAGATGAAGATGTACAAATTCAATTAAACATTGAATACTATACTTTCCTCAAGGAACATAAGGCTGAGAGAGAAATGTTTAGATCATTATGTCCAACGGTCTTTGATTTATATGATAAAATCTCGGCTCATCCAGTAAAGCAGGAAGATGTAACAAGTTCTTTGCTGTATCTTTATGAGAACTTCTTGATGGATTTAAAAGTAAATCTTTTAGGTGTGGATGCAACATTAAGTTTGGTAGATTGTATTGAAAATGCTATCAACCAGCTTCATGCTCATGAGCATCAAGCGGATGTGTTCATCTCGAATATAGGAACAGAAGATAATACTCTAAAAATGGAAAAGTTTTCTGGTGATTCAACGCTTTCTGATGATTCTGTATCTTCTGACGATGACGAATCTTCTGCCGTGAATTGTAGGAGAAAGGATTTGCCATGGACAGAGAATGAAGAAGAATTACTTTTACTTTGTTATGAAAAGGGAAAAAGCATAGAGGATATTGCTAGTATTCTAGGGAGACCGCAGAACTCAATTAAGTTGCGTCTCGTCAATTTAGGAAAGATAAAGTATGATTTTACACAAAGTGAAAATACTGAAGGTTCTAAAAATACTGATCAGGAATTGGCAACTCTTGATTTTTATGTTGAGAATATGGAGAGGCTGTGCTTTATCTTGAACAGAAATGGTGAACGTGTCTATTCTACAGATGGAAAATTGAAAATTCTGCATGGTAGGCTCTATCGTTTCAATTACAAAGATGATATTTGTTTCACAGTTAAGAACATGGTGTGTACAAATGGAGTTTGGGATAAGGGCGAGAAGACAATAGTTGCTTATATGCAAACTGATTTGTTCCCGTTATTGGATAGAACCCATTATCTGGACCAAATTGAGGATATTAAAGAAGGTAGTTGTATGCAGCAAAATCAAATTCGTGTCGATGGAAAATGGTATGATTTTGATGGTAATTTAATAGGTAGAGCAACAGAACAACTCCCTGATATATTGGGCAATGTTGAATGTGAAGGAATCCAGGTTCGAAATGCAGGGAAAGATTTTGTACCCAAAGGAGGACTTGAACTTATCACCACAAAGTTATGCAGTTCTTACGATTATTTTTGGTTGATGGCCCTTGTTGATTTGGTGAATGTTCACCAACATGCCTGTGTGTTCGATTTCGATGAAATAGCATGTATGATGATAGCTGAGGCTTGGAGGCTGTTGGACGAATATCCTCATCTTAAGACGAATAACGAGTCTTTGGTTGAGTGTATTGAGTTCTTAATCAATGAATCTGAGGATAATATGGAGCAAAAACTAGGTTGGACTACTCCAAAATCCCAGGTGTTTAGTGCTGTCAAGGACTATCCGATGAGTGGTATCTTTGAGGACTTAGTAGATGAGCTTGTAGAGGAATCTCCTGCTAATGTTCTAAGATTATGGTTGGATGATAGGGATGAGCGAGATTTAGTGTTGCATTCTGCCAATTATGTAAATCGGTGCTTGTATTCGTTGCATCTCAAGAAATTTGATTCCTTCATAGAAGTTAATCCTATATGGAAGAAGTATTTGGTGAGTGAGCAGTCTAATCTATTGTCTTTCATACAAGATAGTTTAGTTGCTTTCCTCAATCGATAACTGCCGATGGAGGATTGGTCAGTTACTTTCTAATTCATTGTAGCAAAGAAATAAAGTAACAAACGGTGGAGGCTTATCTATAGCCATCACCGTTTCTTCCAGTTTATGCTTGGTAGAATCGAAAAGTTGGTGGGGTTCATCAGATGAAGGTCACCAAACCTAAATATCTTGAAAACAAAGACTTGCAAAATAGATATTGTGACATATTTCATGAAAAAGATCTGAGTTGCAAGTCGGGAAGTAATCAAATCTTATGATTTTTAACATAGATAATCACAATTATAGTTGTTTAGCAAAAGTTTCCTTCACAAAATTTGTGAATATCGAATTTATATATTATCTTTGCAACATCAAACTATTATAAATAATGTAGTTATGAGCAACGATAAAAAAACAATAAAGGAAATGCGGGCAAACGATATGACTCCGGCTTTTCCTACGCATCCTGGAGATGTTCTGAAGGATGAGATAGAATATCGTGGAATTTCTCAGCGACAGTTGGCTGAGGAAATGGGTATTGCCTATTCTGCTCTGAACGAAATTCTGAATGCACGTCGCCCTGTGACGGAAAAAACAGCTTTGCTCTTTGAGGCTGCACTTGGAGTGAATGCTGAGTCTTTGTTGAAAATGCAGATGAGATATAATCTGCAATCTACAAAAAGTGATACTACTTTTATGGCTAGATTGGCGAAGGTAAGGAGGGTGGCAGCAGCCTTGTAAAAAAGCTGAAGAGAAGATATGAATAAGAAACAATCCGCACTAAAAGTAGATAGCATACTGGAGTACTACGACAATCCTCAATTCTTTTAACCGTTGGAGTCGTCTGGCAAAGGCTACAAAGGAACAGCGCCAGAGGTTCTTTCTTAGTAGTTATGGAATTCATTGGTCTGAACTAGATGAAGATCTTAGTTTCTCTGGTCTGTTTTCTGATGCTGGTCTTTGCAACAGCAAAGATGATGAGAATGCGATTTATTATAGCGCAAACTAATCGGATAGATTTTGTAAGCGTAGCAATAGTGGTATGATTAAAAAGCAGAAGTTATGAATAGTGATAATATTGATTTTGTAACATATTGCATTGGCAACTTATCTCGCAGATTGGGATTGAATGCTCGTGATGTATATCAGCGTCTAAAGACTTCTGGTATACTTACTGATTATATTATCCCAAGCTATGATGTGCTCCATACTTTTAGCAAGGAGTATCTGATGGAAGATCTTATTGATTTCATGAAAGAGAAAGGAGTGCTCTAGAATAATGAAACTAAGTTTATTGGTTATATCCATGTTTGCTGCCATGGCGTTGCCTGCCTCCTCGCAGGAGGATAGCACCAAGACTATACACCGCATCGCACTGGATGCGGTGCCATCTACCATATTTCATACTAACGAGTTTCTGCGTGGAGGGAATGATGAGGCTCGGACGATGAATCACGACATGACTTTTACGCTGAAGTATGCCTTCATGAATAAGGAGGAGGTGAGACCTGGCTCCATCTATCAGGGGGCGTATCAGGGTGTAGGCTTGGCTAGACATGAGTTTAACCAGTGGCTGGCAAACCCGATATCCGTGTATCTGTTTCAGGGGGCACCGATTGTGAACCTATCCCGCAGGGTGTCGCTCAACTATGAGTGGAACCTGGGTATGGCGTTCGGATGGAATGCCTATGACGAGCTGAACAATCCAGAAAACAAGGTGATTGGCTCAAAGGCAACGGCATATATTGATGTTGATTTGTATATGAAGTGGATGCTCTCGAAATATCTCGACCTGAATGCCGGTATTTCGCTGACTCATTTCTCTAATGGTAATACCACTTATCCTAACATGGGACTTAATACGGGTGGCATAAGATTGGGACTGGCTTATTACATCAACCGACAACCATTGGCTGTGCCGAAGGTGGAGCGGGAGAAGCTGCCGGATAGCCGTGGTCTTTACACGGATGTGGTATTGTATGGCGCATGGAAGCAGGGTATAGCACATGATGGTGTGTCGAGCTATCTGCTGGATGGCAAGTATGCCGTGATGGGCTTCAATATCAACCCGATGTACCGGTTGAACCCGTGGCTGAGTTTGGGTGCTTCGCTTGATGGTGTGTACGACCGTTCAGCTAGCAGGGAGAATGATTCTTGGGGCGAGGTGGTGAATCATAAGTTTAGTACCCAGGCTGGTCTGGGGCTTTCGGCTCGTGGCGAGTTTGCCATGCCTTATTTCAGCATCAACTTCGGTGTAGGAACCTATCTGTTTGGCAATCGCAACGATTTCAGGGGTGTATATGAGGTGCTTGCCCTGAAAATTCATGTGAGCCGACGTGCCATGCTGCACATCGGCTACAGTCTGGTGGATTTCAAGACTCCTAACAATCTGATGCTAGGCTTGGGATGGCGCTTTGGCGGCAAATAATTCTGCCACTTTCTCCAGCCATTCCTTGTCAATGTCATCAAAGGTATCGAGGTGTTCACTGTCAATATCCAGTACGGCGATCACCTCACCGTTTCGGATAACGGGTACAACAATCTCTGAACGGGAGGCACTGCTGCAGGCAATATGCCCTGGAAATTTTTCAACATCTTTTACCACGATGGTTTCCGCCTTGTCCCAAGCCGTTCCGCAAACTCCCTTGCCCCTTTTGATGCGGGTGCAGGCCAGCGGTCCCTGGAAAGGACCCAGCACAAGAGTTCCGTCGATGACCCGGTAGAAGCCCACCCACCAGAAGTGGAAGGTGTCCATGATGCATGCTGAAATATTCGCCATATTGGCGATGATGTCGCTTTCGCCCTCTACGAGCGACTTGAGCTGAGGGAGGAGCGTGGCGTAAAGTTCCTCCTTCGTTTCTCCTTTTATAATAAGATGTTCTGCCATGATGTCTTTACTTTTCAATTCTGTCTATCATCTGTTTAGATATTCTATCTCTGCAAAAGTAACAAAAATAATTGAAAAACTGTCTTTTTTATAGAATTATTTTTATCCTTTCAATCTTTTTTTGTACTTTTGCACCATCAATTTAAATGAAGAAGTAGTCTGATTTTAAAAAATAGAAAAAGATATGGCTGATAAAGATATGAAATGGAAGACGCTCTCGCAGAAGTATCTGATAGAGAAGCCTTGGCTCACGGCACGCGTGGATAAGGTGGAATTGCCTACGGGTGCCATCATTGATGAATATTACGTGCTGGAATATCCTGACTGGGTGAATACCATCGCCATTACGAAGGACGGAATGTTCGTATTCGTGCGTCAGTATCGCTATGCAATAGGGAAGACGGTGAATGAGCTCTGTGCCGGAGTGATAGAGAAGGGCGAGGACCCGATGGATGCTGCCAAGCGAGAGCTGATGGAAGAGACTGGGTTCGGTGGCGGAAACTGGCAGAAGTGGATGACGATTTCGGCTAATCCGAGCACGCATACCAATCTTACCCATTGCTATCTGGCTACGGATGTGGAGCGCATGGATGTGCAGCATCTTGACCAGGCTGAGGATATCGAGGTTAGCCTCTTCTCCAGGGAAGAAGTGAAGGATATGCTGGAGAAGGGAGAAATCTGGCAAAGCCTGATGGCCGCTCCGCTCTGGAAGTATTTTGCGAAAGCAAAGTAAGCTGCAGGGCTTCATTTATAAAAACCAAGTAAATATTAGACATTAAACAATAAACATAATAAAGATGGTAATAGATTTCGAAAAGATTGCTGAGGCTCATTTGGAGGGCTTCAAAGGTGGACAGGGTAAACTCGATACTCGTAACTATGTGGATGACAAGGTGAAGATTATGTATTCTACCTTGCGTCCGGGTGCATCAACTGGTCTTCATACTCATGAGGGCAACTGCGAGATTATCTATGTGGTAAGCGGCACTGCTACTTTCCATTATGATGATACCGTGGAGGAGGTTCGACAGGGACAGGTGCATTACTGTCCGATGAACCATGCTCATTATATGGAGAACCTCACCGACCATGATCTGGTGTATCTCGCCATTGTGCCTGAGCATCATTAATATCCCTGGAGTATCAGGGAAAAACACATCATGTTCCTCCTGAGGAAAATGAAAAAATAGAAAGTCCAACTCGGATGCCTCTCTTATAAAAAGGCTCCAAGCTGGACTTTCGTCATTCTTATCTCTCTCTTTCTTATATTGCTATAGTCATCTGTTTTTTATCTAAAAGAATATGCTGCTGATTATAGTTTCTCGCAGAACTCGATTTTCTCCTTGTTTGGACCTTCGATGGTGAAGAACTTTACGCCTTTCTCCCAGAATGGAAGACCATTTACCTGCTGATCCAGCATCTTGAAGGTGCCGGCTTCCTTCACTACCTGGAAGAGATCGTCTATGTTCTTTACATCGATGGCGATGTGGTCGATGGCTCCATATTCCATCTTTGCCTGGTGGTTCTGATAGGTTTCGATGATGAGATTGTGGAGTTGGAGGAAGGCTACTTCCTCGGTGCCGTTCACTGTGCGGAGGGCTGTCTCGAAGCCCAGGGCATGATAAAATTCAATGGTCTTGTTGATGTCGTTGGTAGGAATGCCGATGTGCTGCACACCTGTTGTAAAATCTTTAATCTTCATAATGAATTTGTGTTTAGATGATTGTTATGATAAAACTTTCTGTGTTTTTTTGAAGATTTAGAAGCGGATGATTTCTGCTCCAATCTGGAAATAGCTCTCGTTGCTCTGCGGATTCCACATGCCCTTGGCATAAACCGGAACGGTGTAGTTGCCGAGCTTGAGGTCGTGGGAGGCTTGCAGCGATATGTGAACGATGCCTGCCGTGGTTCCGAAGAAGTGGGCATTCTCGCCAGATCTGTTCAGGGCGAAGGCTCCACCTACTCCTGCATCTACCTTCCAGCCATCCTTCTGGTAGATAGGGTATTCCGCATAGGCGAAGGTGGAATATTTCTGCTTCGTATTGTCGCTGTTGCGGTCGCGTCCGAAGACTACCGTTGACCAGCTCAGGAGCAGTGGAAACTTCTCGTCCTGAAACCGGTAGCTTAATGTAGCATCGAGGAATCGGCCCGTGGTATGAGCAGAGTAGTTCCAGTATTCCTTATTATTATAGCTGGCGCCAGGGGAGAAGTTGTAGGTGTCCCACAGGGCGAATCCCCAACCGCCAGCCTTCAGATTCAGATAATGGTTAAACTCCTTGTAGGAGCCTTCCGAGTTGCAGCCACCCCAAAGTCCCACGGTAACGTGGTCGTTGACCATCGTATAGCTCAGGTCGGTGAGGAGGACGATGCCGTCGGAAACTTCCATGCCACGCCACAGATGATTGTTCTGCACGTTGGCTTTCAGATGGAGCTGTGCCTGGGCGTTTCCCAGGCAAGCAGCCATCATCAAAACAATAACTACAATTCTTTTCATGGTTTTACTACAAAATAAACTTTTTGAACCTAACTAAAACTTACTAAACCTAAAATCCGCAACTATCATCCAATACACGATTAAGGGTAGATTTATGAGTCGTTAGTAGCAGCTTTCAGTAA
>NZ_JBBNGE010000075.1:0-10484 GCF_040095255.1 Segatella sinensis
AAATATGTACAATAAAATGAATTTTGTCGCTTTGCAAGCAAAATCCCACTAAACCCTATAGGTTGCGGATTTGAGGTGGAATAATTTATAATATAACTCATTCAGCTTGGGATATTTATAGCCATACATACCTGTTATTTTGCAAAAATTAACAGATGATTTCATAGTACAAATGCTATTGAATTTATTCCAATCAATATTCATATTCATTCTATAAAGCTGTGCTGATAAGATATTTTGGTCAAATTTGATGTTGTGCCCAACAACATATTTACAAAGACTCAGGTCTTTTAGGAATTTCTCTATGACTTCAGCTATGCCAACGCCATTTTTCATTGCATAATCAAAGGTTATTCCATGGATATCAACTGAACTACTGGGTATATCAAATCCATCAGGTTTAATAACAAAATCATTTTTTGTGACGACCTTGTTAGATTCGTCCATAACAACCCAAGCTATTTGTATAATATGAGGCCAATTGTCCGTTTTGCTTATAGGGGCATTATAGTCTGCTGGGAGGCCAGTTGTCTCTGTATCGAAAAAGAAGAACAAATCTGTTTTATTTATAAAATTGCTAGCATTCTCTTCGATTAAAGATATGCTATCTTCGTTAAAACTATTTCTATCTAACTGATCAAGTAGATTTTTGTACTGGTAATATGTGCATGGTATAGCTCCCACAGAATAAAGACTTAATAAGTTGAACATTGCCGATTGAGTGTTTGATTTGTTAAGCAGATCAATGCCCTTTTCTATACAAGGAGCTATACCATCCCCTAAGAGATAGTGTATAGCTAATGAGTTTTGTCCTTCTGGCGTTATAATATCCGAGAGATATTCAATAGAATCTAGACAATGTTCATGAGGTGATAAGTAACTGTCATGCCTGCTAGTGATTTTCTCTACTTGCGTTAGCGTTAATTGTCGCCCCTTATATTGAGCCTGCTGGTAGATTCTGTCACCGCAGTATTTATACAACATGGGTTCTATACAGTCAAGTGTTAGTTCTACGGGGTTTATTGTAGGAAGTTTTTTATTTCTAAAATAGTATTGATTGCCTGAAGCATGGATTGAGGGTGGTAATACGAGGTGGTCGCACCAGCGAAGTTCTATACGTGAAAACAATTGAGGATCACTATATCTATCAGAAGGGGCAAATGAAATGGAATCCAATTCGGATGTGGAAGGAATATTTTCGCATCTAAAAATGATGTGAAAACCATATCCATTGCCACTTCTGACGACCCATTGATAATCCAACGGTAGATTTAACAATCTAAGGACATCATCAATAAAGTCATCAACTGTGCCATCATTATACTCTAATTTTATGGCAAAATCCCCGTTAATATCAAAATCTAAGGCTCTGAAATTATTGTAGCCCAAGACAAGGCCTAAACCTGCTGAATAATCCCAGTTTATGGAGAACAGTTCTTCTATTGATTGCTCGATAGTTTTATATGCTTCCCAACTAGTATTGATGGGCTCCTTGAAAGATTTGGCGTTTTTCAAACTTTCAGACCATTTCATTTGGGTAATATTCATCCCCATATATTTGTAGAAAAGTGCCATGTATTTTAGGTTTGTAGCATGGGTCTTGTATAAATCTTCAGCAGAAGTTGAGGCAGATGACTTTATTCTGTCATAGTCTGATATTGGCGAAATGATTTTAATAGCTACGCTATCTCCGAACGAGGAAATCACAACGTTGGGATTGTTGTTTGCCAAATATAACCTAGATATATTGGAACACTGAAGAAAGGCAGTTGGGTCGATTTTAATATGATTGGATTGAATCGCGACAATACTCATATTTTCACACCCGCCAAATGCTTCGGATCCAATAATTGCTACATTCTTTGGTATCCAAATTTTATTCAAAAGTTCACATCCTCGAAATGTATTACAATTTATGTATTTGATTTTTTGAGATAAATTTATAGATTCTAGGCTTCTACATCCCTCAAAAGCTGACGGTCCTATTTCTATTACAGAATCAGGAATTTGTATTTTGCATAAATTCGAACAGTTATGAAATGCAGATGAGCCTATTTCTGTTACTACGTCAGAGATGAGAATATCAATCAAATTGCAGCAATTACTGAATGCGTCATTTGAAATTTTTGTAATGGTTGATGGTAATTCAACTTTGGTCAATTCAATGCAACCGTTAAAGCATCCTGCGGGAATGATATTGACGGAATCGGGTATGGAGATTGTTTTAAGATTAATACAACCCTTAAAAGCATTCTCTTCTATCTTTTTTACGCTAGATGGTATCACAACGCTTTCTATGTCGCAGCAATTTTCAAAAGCATTACATTTTATAGTTTCAATTCCTTCGGGAATTTCGATTAATCCTATCGCTTGTGTTGGGCATTTTAGAAGCTCCTTATTATCTTCTGACATTCTAAAAATCTTTTCCATATTATAGTATGTATTTGGGTTAGACTTTACGTATAGTGTTATATTTTGCAATATTTGAAAGTGTTCATCATCTCCTTCGGCACATAAGCCGTAGCCACCAAACAGCCATCAAACAATTCTACAACCACACGCTGCTGGCCTGCCATGCGGGCAACACGACCACGGATTCCTTTGAACTCTCCTTCTGTCACTATCACATGGTCGCCCAGTTTGAACTGGATGTTATTAGAGGTGACATGAATGATGTGAGGATTCTTGATGGATGTAAGGCGGACAAAGTTATTCATAGCTTCATCTTGGATTGTGAGCGGAGGATTTTTGTTGAGATAGTCTTGGCGATGTATGGTGTGATCAAAGTAGTAGCTGAGCAAAGCTCTACTTTCATTTGTCACAACCTTATTGTCGTGAATCAAGATTTCAACTTGCTCTGCTGTTGCATGAACAAACATAAAAGATGAAATAAGAGATTCCGTTATGATTCGCTTCTTTCCTTTCTTTCTTATCTCTTTATATCGCAAAGGAACATAACATTCCAATCCTTTAGCCTCAACGAATGCTTTTGCCTTGATAATACGCCCATAAGAAACTCTTAATACAAACCATTGCTTGTTTCCGGATGGCACATTCTCTACCGACACCCCACCTTTGTTCTTTGAGATGGAGGGCGTACAAGAGGTAAGTCTTGCACTTGGACACGATGAACCTGTGTCGGTAGGTTGCCCATTATACAATGAAGCGTTAGCCGTTAAAGGCTGTTTGATTTTATCTTCCAATGTTATATTCAGAGGTTAGATTAAAAACCGACTGACTTTTCTCTATAAGAATTGCCAAATATTGAACACAAAGGTAAGAAAAAAGATTGAGATTTAAGACTTTTGTAGTGGAAAACTTTGTGCTGAGGGCGCTTTTTAACATTTGACAATGCTTGGCGAGTTTTCCCTGAGAGACGATTGTAAGAAGAAATAAATCATAAGAATCGTTTTGATTGTTTATATACTAAAAAAGGTCGCCAGCATTTTGGCGACCTTTTTTTAGTATCCTTTATTTTCTGAATTTCTTTTTAAACCATTGGTTGAATGCCACGTAGGCACTGATTTCCTCCTGGTGCTGAGGCTCGGCAAATGTCAGTACGTTGCCCGATGAATCTCCGTGCTGGTCAGGGAAGATAATCATCAGGTTCGTGCCCGAGAAGAAGCGGGTTAGCTCTTCCGGCAATCGCTCTAATGCCGACTTGTGGGAAACGGTTCCCTTGCGGGCTGTCACCACCACAAAGAGATGGTTCTTGCTCATGTGGGAGGCAAGCTGAGGCATCTCGTTCCAATGCTGCATCAGGGTGTATTCGGCTCTTACTTCCTGATGTCGGTTGGTGATGTACTCATTGATGAGTGCCAGGGTCTCCTCCCTGCCGTGGATCTGGATGCGGCAATCCAGATTGCCTGACAGGCGCGCCAGTCGCTCTACCCAGCGGTAGAAACCCGGTTCAAATTCTGCCCTCGATGGTACTGCCACCTGTATTCGGCGAATGGTATTGAGTGGCTGCTTGATGCGTGCCATGATGATCTGACGGCTCAGACCATTGAAGAGACTCTGATGAAACTCTCCCCAGAACTTAGGCGAAACCTCCGGATGCATGTGCATGCCGATGATGATTTCGGAACACTGGAACTCGTTGAAGGCATGCTTGATGCCGTTGGCGATGTTGGCAGCAATGCGAACCTGCGTCTGCGTCATCACGTCGGTGGCTGCGGCAAGCTGACTGCAATGATCCAGCAGCTGTCGGCCCTGTTCCTGCTTGTATCGCATATCCTTGTCATCATACACTACGTTCAGGCAGACCAGTCCTCTGTTCAGTTTCTGGTTTCTCACCAGGAAGGCGAGACTCATCAGATTATCGGCATATTCCGGATACTTCACCGGTATGAGAATCTTCTCATCGCTTGCCTTCTTGGTATCCTCGGCATCTGGAAGCTCCTTATCGCGGAGGATAATCTTTCTGGAACTCCAGTCGGTGAGCATCGAAGAGATGACGCAGGTGCAGAGAATCATCATTACCACACCATTCAGCATGTCATCGTTGACCAGATAGGTGTTCGGACCCACCAGGAGGTTCATACCCACCATCACCATGGCGATACTGCCGGCGGCATGGGCAGAAGTCAAACCGAACATCATGTGACCCGATGAAAGCGGCAACCGGAATCCGAAGCAGGCGGCATAGGCTGCGATGGCTTTTCCCAAGGTTCCGAAGAACACGATGCAGAAGATGACCCAGAGGATATGACTGCCCTGGAAAAGCAGTCCCACGTTGATGAGCATGCCCACACCTATCAAAAAGTAAGGGATGAAGAGCGCATTGCCCGTAAACTCCAGTCGGTTCATCAGCGGAGACACGTGCGGGATATACCTATTTAATAACAGACCAGCGAAGAAGGCGCCGAACACGCCCTCGATGCCCACCATCTGCGAGAGAGCCGCACTCATGAAGAGCATCGCCATCACGAAGATAAACTGCATCACCGAATCGCTGTACCGGCGCAGAAACCATCTTGTGAGTCGCGGTATCAGGAATATCATCACTCCGCAGTATGCGGCAAACTTAGCAGTGAAGAGTACCCAGAAGAGCAGACCATCGTGACTGGAGAACGAGGCGACGAGACCCGCCAGCATGATGAGGGCTATCAGCAGCGAAAGCATGCTGGAACCCACACTCAGGGTTACACTTGGTTTCTGCTGCAGACCATATCTGGAAACGATAGGGTAGGCTATCAGGGTATTGGAAGCCATGATGCAGCTCAGCAGAAACGATGCCCTGGTGGAATAGTGCAGCAACCAGATGCTCATGCCGAAGGTGAGGAAGAAGGGAACGAAGCAGGTGAGCAGACCATAGATGATGAGCCGCGATTTGTTTTTCTTCATACCCTCCATGTCCATTTCCAGGGCGGCTAGGAACATAATGTAGTAGAGTCCCACCTTGCCGAACAGCTCGAAAGATGCATCTCGTTCCAGAATGTTCAGTCCGTATTTGCCCACGAGGATACCCGCCAGCACCATTCCGATGATATGGGGGATTCTGAGTTTACCCATGATGATAGGGGCAAAGAGGATGATGAGGAGCACTACGAAGAAGATCAGCGTAGGGTCGGTAATTGGAAAATATTCTGCAATATTCAGCATAGGCATTCTACTTATTGTTGATGATGAAAGAGGGATTCTGCATCCGCTTCATCCCTCTTCTTTTTATTTTTGAGTGCAAAATTACTAATAAATCTTGAAAGGGCAAAGTTTTTGCCCCCTTATCATTTTATATGTGTAGAGATTTTTGTAATTTTGCACCCTGAAAACAAACTTAGGATAAAAAGATAAGGATAATTAACGTATGAAAAAAGGATTGTTTGCACTCGCCTTGGGTACATTTACCCTGGGCATCGCAGAATTTATTATTGAGGGAATTCTCACCGATGTGGCGCACAACATGAATGTGTCCATCCCTCAGGCTGGTCATCTCATCTCTATCTATGCACTGGGTGTATGCGTCGGTGCTTTCTCGCTGATATTGATGCATAAGTATCGCCCCAAGAATATACTCTTGTTTCTTACTTCGCTGGTGATTCTGGGAGCCATCATCGCTACGATAGCCCCTAGTTACGGGCTTCTGCTTTGTGCCCGCTTCATCCAGGGACTTCCTCATGGTGCCTATTTCGGTACGGCTACCATCGTGGCGGTGAAGATGGCAAAGGAGGGAAAGGGTACCAAGGCGGTGGCGATGATGTGTGCCGGTATGCCGTTTGCCAATCTGCTTGGTGTTCCGCTGGGCACCTTCCTGAGTCATACCATCTCCTGGCGAGTGCCTTTTCTCATGTCGGTAGCGTTGGGCGTCATCACGCTCTATATGATTTACAAGTGGGTTCCTGATGTAGAGGCTCTGCCTAACAAGGGTATGAAGGCGCAGTTCCGGTTTATGCGCCATCTGGCTCCCTGGCTTATCATCGCTGCTACTTTCCTGGGCAACGGCGGTATTCTCTGCTGGTTCAGTTATATCTCTCCGCTTTTGCAGATAGATGGTGGATTCCATGCGGCATCAATTTCGGTATTGATGATTCTTGCCGGCTTGGGAATGGTGGTAGGAAACCAGGTGAGTGCCTTGCTGGCAGACAGGTTCATGCCGGGCCGCTTTACCTGCTATCTACAGTTTCTGGCTGCCGCAGCCTTGCTGGCTACCTTCTTTCTGTCGCAAATCGGTTGGGTATCGGCAGCGATGATGTTTGTCAGTTGTGCCTGTCTTTTCGGTATAGGTTCGCCTGAGCAGTTTCTCATTGTGAAGCACAGCGAGGGTGGCGAGATGCTAGGCGGTTGCTGCATTCAGGCAGCCTTCAATCTGGGCAATGCCCTGGGTGCCTTCTTGGGCGGAATCCCCGTGGCGATGGGATTGGGATATAATTACCCTGCGCTCATCGGTGTGCCGATGGCATTGGCTGGAGCCTTCTGTCTCCTGGTGTTTCATCGTAAATACGAGTGTTCTAAAGATTGAGAAAAACAGGATTGACATGTCATTTTGCCCTGTTTCCTATGACAGAATTTGATGAAAATCAAGAAAACGGCCCTTTTTTGAAGTTTTTCCCCAAAAACATTGTGTGCGTACACAAAAAGGCATTACCTTTGCACTCGAAAAGATAGAATAACGAATAATTAAAGTAAAGAAAGGATAACGATTATGATGGTATTAGTAATGACACTGGCAGTTGTAGCTGCCCTTTTTGCAGAGGTTGTAAATGTCAACAAGAAGATTAGCCTCGGCAAGTAATCAAACCTTGAGAGGCATCTCTGGATGCTTCCAGGAAGTTGATTCGAAATAAGGTAAAGATTAGGATAACAGATAAATATAGAGAAAGGATAAAAGTTATGATGGTATTAGGTATGATTTTGGCAATGATCGTTGCCGGATGCGCTGAGTATGGCGCAAGAACTAATATGAAGAACTTCGCTTAACAGCCGTTCTTCTTTCAATTTGAGAGAATTAAAACAGTAGTTGCATAGATAAATAAAGGAAAGGCAGTTGTTGGCATTAGAAGGATGCCACCAGCTGCCTTTTCGTTTTTTCTCAGCTGAACTTTTTCGGTCTCGCTATTTTTTTCGGGCTATTCCTTTGCTTGTATCATTATTTTTTGTAACTTTGCCGAAAGATTTTAAAATGGCAGCAATATGAAATATCCTATCGGCATACAGAGTTTCGAACAAATCATAGAAGATGATTATGTTTATCTCGATAAGACGGCATTGGTCTATGACTTAGTGACTAATGGTAAAATATACTTTCTGAGTCGTCCTCGACGATTTGGAAAGTCGTTGCTCGTATCTACCTTGAAATGCTATTTCGCGGGTAAGAAGGAACTGTTCAAGGGACTTTCCATCGACAAGTTGGAGAAGGAATGGAAGCAATATCCTGTGTTTCATCTCGACTTCAATGGTAATAACTTTACTAATCCTGGAGAACTTGAGGTCATATTAGAAAACTTTGTTGCATCGCAAGAGATGATATATGGTAAAAGTCCTTTCCGGGATTCCTTAGGAGGTCGTTTTGAATATGTATTGAAAGCTGCTCATGAGAAAACAGGACTTCGTGCCGTGGTTTTAATTGATGAGTATGATAAGCCAATATTGGATGTGCTTGATACACAAATCAAAACATCAATAAAGGGTGAAGGACGGTTGTTGGAAGATTGGAATCGTGAGGTCTTGAAAGGTTTCTATAGTGTCTTCAAGGCTGCCGATGCTAATCTACAGTTTGTCTTGCTCACGGGGGTCACCAAGTTCTCGCAGGTAAGCGTGTTCAGTGGTTTCAATCAGCCTAACGACATCAGTATGGACGAGCATTACGAGGCACTTTGTGGTATTACGGAAGAGGAATTGTATTCTACCTTTGATGAGCAAATCAAAGCGATGGCTGTGAGATATAAGACCACAGAGGAAGGAATGAAATACAAACTGAAGAGGAAGTTTGATGGTTATCACTTCAGTCCTAATATGCTTGATATCTATAATCCTTTCAGTATTTTGAATGCTTTGAGCAAGAAGATTCTGGCAGATTATTGGTTCCGCACCGGTTCGCCAACCTATCTTGTTCGCCTATTGTCTCATTTTGATGAGAACATCAATGAGATGGTCAACAGGTTTTATCCTACGAGTAGTTTTATCGACTACAAGGCAGTTGTGGAAGCACCGTTGCCAATGATTTATCAGAGCGGTTTTCTCACCATTAAAGATTGGAATATGGATACCGATTCCTATCTCCTGGATTTTCCGAATGATGAGGTGCGAAGCGGATTCTTGACGCTGGTTAAAGCAGCAAAGCGAAGGTAGGGTAGATTGTGTGGTAGAGACGTCGAACTATATCTACATCTTCGAATTCAAGCGTGATGGTTCGGCAGAGGAAGCCCTGAAGCAGATAGAGGATATGGGCTACGCCAGGGAATATGCTGCAGATGGCAGAAAGATTTATCAGATAGGCTGCAACTTCTCATCGAAGACGGGAACCAGTGATGGGTGGAAGGTGGAATAGGTTATCGCAAACGAATACTGCCTTTGTGTAATATTGCACTCTGAAAATATAAAAATAGATAAAGAAGGAGATGGATTATGTCAAAAAAGAAGATTTTCAGATGCCAGGAATGTGGGTACGAGACCGTAATATATGAGGGACGTGGTTTCATGGGGCAGCATATTGAAGCCATGTCTTGTGCAGACTGCAGGAACATAGTACCTCTTGTGGTGGGTGGAGTGATAGGTGATGCTGCACCTAGCTTCAATTCTCTAGTGGGAAGACTCTGTCTAAGATGCGGTTCTGACAGGATTTACAAGTGGGATATGCATACATGCCCCAAATGCGGGGGCAGGATGCTGCCTTCTGGCGAAGAAGAGTTCTGGACATAGTATTTTAAACCTGTTTTTCAATCCAAGCCATCATACGGAGTTGGTACGGAACGGGTCTAGCTATGATGTATTGTGGGGGAGATTTGGAAAATCTAAAGTAGTACATGATGGAAAAGATTATTGTTGACGTTGCGTGGTGCGACAGAAATTATGGCGGTTCTCTTGGTAGTAATGTACCAGGAGCGGTGGTTTTTACAGCACCAACCTTTGAAGCTTTGCAAAAAGAAGCAAAGGAAAGTCTGGAGTTTCATGTTGGAGGCCTTATGGAAAATGGGGAAGATGTTCCCGAATGGCTGAAGAATGGGGATTATGAGTTTGAGTATAATATTATAAGATAAGATCAGTTGTGTGTCTGATTTAGCAAAGAGGGTGTGTCATAAGTAAATGATTCACCCTTTTTTGTTTGTTGGAATGTTACTGATATGTTGTTGGAAAACATAATATAAGTTGTTAGAAAAGATAGTATATGTTTTTGAGTTAGTTAGTATCTCCGGTCGCACAACAGCTGTTGTGCGCTTGCATATCAGCTGATATGCGCTTGCACAACAGGTGATGTGCATGCGTAGGTCAACTGTTATGCGCCAACTGTAATTTAGACTTATGACGCCTCCTCTTTGTCATTTGGTACATACAGAATGGCATTTCATACAAGGTAGGTTTAGATATTTGGCTGATAGAAATAATCTTCTTACTTTTGCGCTCGTAATCGGGAAGCGATGGAAAAGAAAAAATCGTGGAACGAGGAATATGAAGTATAACCCTTTAATATATAACTGAGTTCACTTTAAAAAGGGACATATTTTGAATCCAGTCTGACCAGTGTGGTCATTCTGAGTGAAACATAGCAATCGGCTCCGCTGGTGAATATCTGTCGAGAAATCGCTTTGAAAGAGCCGAAAGCTTCTCTGATAGGCCCGAAAAGGGCAAATATCGATCTTTGAAATGTTGAAATCTGGAATATTACCATCCTTCGGAGGTTCATCCACATACATCTGCTATATGCATGCATACGATGTTTGAGCAAGCCCCTGTATCGGGTCTTGCCATTATGTGTATGAAAACTGTATTGGAACATGGCTGCTTCAACGTTATTCCGTTTATGCTGCTCCTCCAAAGGAAGGCTTTCT
>NZ_JBBNGE010000076.1:0-10185 GCF_040095255.1 Segatella sinensis
CCGATCCCTGAAAGGGCAAAAGCTTTGAAATTGAAAGCTTTTGCCCTTTCAGGGCGACTTTGTTTTTTGCCAACATTACCCAGGGCGCTGCCCTGGGCTAAGAGCTTTTGGGCTTTCAGCCCGTCCTCGGCTGCCATTATTTAGACTTATGACACACCCTCACAACCTTGCAAAACACAATGTCTTTTTTATTGTACCTTTGCACCGCAGTTGGGCGATAAAAACATCATCTCGTCAGCGAGAACTTGATGCTCAGACCGAAATCCTGCGTGGTCGTCGGATAACTGCTGCTCGACAAGAGCGGCGTATTGGTCTGGCGATCATAGTAGAAACTCATGGTAAGCATCTTACTCAAGGTATAATCAGCCGTGAAACTCAGCTTCAAGGCATTGTTGCCGCTGCTGGCGCTGCTCGTCATCGTGGTTATATCACGGACGATGGCTGCCTGCTTGCGGAAACTGAAGTCGAGACGGAGGTTCAAGTCGTGATTAGGGCCATAGTTCCGGGTCTGATTCTTGCCCTTGCTTCCGTTTCTGCTGTTCTGCTGGGCACCCGTTCTTCCCTTCACCTTGTGTGCCTTTGGAGCACCGAAGAGATTGAAATTGTTGATGCGATAGCCCATACCTACCACCCAGTCTTTGCTCAGCGCCTCGTTCACCTGTACACTCGTCATACTGAGGTTCAGCACTCGGGTCTGGCGATACTCACCCTTGATAGTCATATTGTTGTTCAGCGTTACATCCATACCGAGCAATGGCGAGAATGCCTCGTTGATGCTCACCTGAGAAACATTGAACATGCTGCTAGGCGATGGATTGCCCGTAGAGGCATCCGTCACGAAGCCCAGACCATTCATATACTCCTGATAGGTACTGTAGCTGCTATAACTGCCCACGGCAAAGATGCTCTTGTAGGCGTGGTTGATGTTCACACTCTTGAAGTGCTCGCGGAACCAAGGCAACTTGCCCAAGCCACTATAGCGCACCGTCCAGTTTGGCAAGAGCCGGCTCAATGCCGGGAAGATGGAGAGCGAACTACCGCCCATCGAGGTATAGGCATTGAGGAATGCAGGAATCATCACATCACCACTATACGGATTAACCGGTGTGCGGGAAGCATCATACTTGCCTCCACCCAAGGTAGAACCCACAGGATATACCGTTCCGGCATACTGCGACTCCACCCGCTGGCGGAAACCATCGAGCGAGTTGACAAACTTCTCGAAAGTCCTGCTGCGATAACCACTGTTGGCATTTCCGATTCCCTCGAAAGCCGAACTCAGCGAGATGGTAGTCATCTGGAAAGTTCCGCTCTGGGTGGTCGGTGTACCCTCATACATATACTGTATGCTCTTTTGCGTGGTCATGGTGCGGGTGGCAGAAAGGTCTATCTTGAAATCCCTGACTGGTTCCAGGGTGGCACGCAGCTGCAGATTCTCGGTCTTGCTGGTAGTAGCCGGCGTAGCGATCGAGTCGTTGCAGAGCAGCCAGTCGTTGTCTCTTGCCTTTCCGATATAGCTGTCATCCACCAGTCCGAAGGCGAAATCCAGTCCCGGCGCCATCGTTCCCACTTTCTTCTGTCCGAAGGCATCACCCACGTTAGGAGTAAAGCCCGGCAGAAGCATCTGATAGTTGTTGCGGTAGGTGAAGCTCACCTTGCGCAGCATCATTGCCAGTCGGGCTGCCGTCTGGGCTGTCCGATACCATCTTTCGTTATCGAGCGGCTCTTTCGGCATCACCGTAATCTTCAGCTTCATCATGCTATCCACCTTCGACTTGATACGGATCTGGTTGTTATCCACCTTTTTATATTTCAGATGATACACCTTTCCATCCTCCGTCTTAGCAGAAATGATGAGTCGCTTGCTGTTCTTGCCATGTCTGATGAGCAGGGAAGTATCCGGCAGGAGGGTGATTTCCTTCTCAAAAGCCTTCCTGTTTTTCGGAAGCGCCTTCGCCAGATCTACCTGATTCTTCTGCCCATACTTCTGCATATTATCTTTCTGCAGTCCATTCTTCTGCATATCATTCTTCTGCTGGGCATTCTTCAGCAAAGCCTGCTTCCGCCTGGCTTCCTTCTCCTTCTTCTTCCTCTCTATCTCACTCCTGCTTATCGAGCGGTTGAATCGGTCATTCACCTTCTTGAGGAATGGGATGTGGTTGTAGAGGCGCACCAGGTCGAAGCTTCCGTTAATCGTCAGCTCGCGCTGGGTGTTGATGGTATTGCCATACGAGTTGCCGTTCTCATCCTCCGTACCTCGCTCCCAAGTATAGTTGGCGTTGTAGGAGGCATCGGTATTCACCCAGTCGAAGACTGGTAGCAGATGGATAGGCAACTTATAGGATGCCGTGAAGTTCTGACTGTAGTCGAGCGGCGTACCCCAGCTCTTCACACTCTGCCATACCGAACTCCGATACACCGAATCCTTCCAGGCATGATACTGGTCGGCATAGAGATCGGCATTCACATCCGGATAAGGCACATCTACCTGTGCATGGGTGGCACTCTGGAAGTTCATGTGCAGGTTCTTGGTCAGATCCCAGCGCAGAGAAAACTCGCGGTTCCAGAGGAACTGGTCGCTCACGGTGAGCGGCAGCTGCGAATTGAGCGTACTCTCCATATCGCGTTCCTGCAGCTCATAGGTCTCGTGCGTCATCTCCGTATTGAAGGCGATGTTCTGAGGCAGCCAGTTTAATCCGAACCGCTTCAGGATGTCGAGCCATTTGCTCTTGTTCTTCCACTTCTTGAAAGGTTCCCACGCCTTATAGACCGGTATCCAGGAATAATCCAGAGCTCCGCGCCAGTTGTCCCGATTCTCGAAGACCGTGGTCTCACCCGTGGTATGCTGATGGGCATGACTGTAGGTAAACGAGAAGTTGGCTGGATCGTAAGGCATCGGATGACGTCGGGTGGCGATACCTACCCGGGCATTGGATACCGAGAAGTTGGTCTGGGTAACTTTGGTCACGGCGATGTTCTCGATAGAGTCCCGCTCAGCCTTCGAACCGGCGGCATCCAGTGCATCCTTCAGTTCCATATCCGTATCCAGCGGATTGTATTTCGGAGAGGTCTTCTCCTTCGTCACACTATAATATAAAGGTATGCTCACCTTCGCCTTGTCGGGGAAGAACTTACCCATCTCCAACGAGGTGGTCACGCTATAGGCACCATAATTATCGGTACTGCGGCTAGCCACGCCGTCTTCCAGACCGCCGAAGCCTTCGCTCATATAGCGGCCGGTGGCATTCACGCTACCCAGGTCGGAGAGCTGCACGTTCAGATTGGCATTGGCAGCCCATCCGCCCTTGTTGTTATGCTCCAGAAGCCGGAGTTCGTTGACCCAGACTTCTCCACTCTTCACCTCATCCGAATTGTTTCTCACACCTATCATCAGCGTCTTTACCTCGCCCAGGCTCGGATTGCCCACGATGGTGATCCGGTTGCCCGGATGTTCAGCATCCATCATCATATAAGGTGCCATATAGGAAGCCATGCCAGCAGCCTTCGCCTTGTTGCGCTCCTTCTTGAGGTTGGTAAATACGCTCAGGTTTACATTGAGCATATTCTCCTCCGGCCAGACCAGCTTTCTGTCGGCAGAACTGTTGCGGTTATAATTGTTGCGAGGTTCGGTCAGCTTGAGCGGAATCTCATACTCATAGTAATTGTTCTTATAGTCGCTGCCCAGACGGATGAAGACCGCCAGCTGGTCGTTCTTCAGATTGGTGGCGTTCTGCTCCAGCGCATTGGCATGGGTAAACATCTGGATGCGCTTGTACTGGCGGAGATCGAGGGTAGAGTTCTTATATACCGCCTTTGCCTCGCCATGGGTCAGATCCTTTACCACCAGACTCAGCGCCTGCTCGTTTGCCTCGACAAGCTGTGGCTGCGATGGGTCCTGCTCGCGGCTGATACCCGGAGGAAGCACATAGTTGACCGGTGTCTTCTCGGCATTTTCCTCCAGACTGACTGCACTCGCCTCCAAGGTTCCGCCACTGGCTGCACCCAACGGCTGGTCGTAGGTACGCCACTTGCTGTGCACCAGGTCGAGCGTACCGAAACGGAGCACGATAGGCTTCTTGAAGTTGGTGAGGAACATTCGCATGAAGCGGATGCTGGAGAAATCGTTGATGTTTCCCTGGCGCTTCTCAAACTCATCCACAGGAATGCGGAACTGATACCAGGTAACCGTAGATTTCGTGTTGTCTCGCCAAGTCTGGGTGTATTCGCGCTTATCCACGATGAAGTTGCTGCCCACCACGAGATCTTCCGGACGGATGCTGACGTGATACTGGAAATACTTCTCATATTCGTTCAGCGTATAGTCCTGGTTGATGTCCTCCACATCCGGTGTAGATTTATAGGAGGTATCATAACTCTCGGTACGGCTTTCGCTGTCAGGCGAATTGCCCTGAGGGTTGTTGATGTACTTGTATCGGTGAAGGATGGGCGCACGCATCTCATCCCAGTCAGAGCCTCTGAAATAGTGATAGTTATCCCGGGCTGGGTCGGCAAAGATACTGTCGAACACCGCCTGGTTCACCTTGCCCTGTATCTGGTCGAGATAGGCGCTCTTGTAGAATTCCTGCTCTTCGGCATCGGTCAGACCATTGAATCCCACATCCTGCAGGGCACGGCTTCCGCTGGTGGTGGCAAATGCGTATGTCACGGTGCTCTGCGTAGGAATCTTACCCCACTGCGTATAGGTGAAGCTGTTGCTGCCATCCACCGGCATTCCGCTCTCATAAAACTTCTTGCCATCCCGCAGGATATCCTCACTCACCTCGCCCAGGTTGATGTAGAAGTCGCCACCATAGTCGGCTGCATCCGATTGCTCTCGGGAATAGATGAACGGATCGAGCATCCAGAACTCGATATACTCCACGTTTGCCTGCTCAAAATCGTTGGTATCCAGCTTGCGCATCATTCCACCCCAGTTGCGAGACGGGCTGGCAAGGGTACCATCCGACTGCAGATCGGATACATTGAAGTTGTAAGGTCCCGGCTCCGATGGATAGTAAGCCAGATTGAGAACACTCAGGGTGCTGGTGGCTCCCTGATAGGTGCTCTGCTGGCGCAGAGGGAAAAGCTCCTTTACATACACCTCTCTGACATAGTGGTTGCTCAACTGCTTGAGGTCGCTCTTGATATGACCCGGAGTGAGCGAACTTCCCCTTCGGGTGAAGAGCGGATCGATGGTGTACCAGGCTAGGCGGGAACGATGGAAACCGCTGGTCAACCCCGTCTTGTCATTGTAATCATCCTTGAAGTTGAGCGACGGCACACTGGAGATAACCCACGAAGTAGGAGTCATCACGTCGATGGTTCCCTTGGTATTCTCGAAGTCATCAATATACGAAGCATTGTCCTGCACTCCTCCTGCCTCGCCCGCCAGAAGCTGGGCAAACTCACTCTTGAAGGAGATGTAGGAAGGTTGGGTGAGATGCAGGAACGGTATCTTGTCGAGCATGTTGGTAAGCCATTGGCTCTCCTTCTTCCAGTTCAGGTTGATGTCCCAGAGCGTATTCTTCAGCGGTTCGCTGCCCATCGCCACCTTGTTGGTGAGCGCCTGTTCCGAGAGATGCTGCAAGGTTCCGCTGATCTGGAAATTTTTGGAAAATTCATACTCCCAGTTGAATCCTACCATCGTCTTTCTCATCTGCCCGTAATCGGTATTGCTCTCCAGGGAGACGTTGACCGCCGTACCGGCATCGATGATGCTCTGGTTGAGGATGGTCACCTCTCCGGCATTGTAATCCACCGAGTAGTCGGTACCCTCCTTCAGGGTAACGCCACCTGCCGTCACCACTACCGACCCCTGCGGCACATTGTAGGCATCAAGGGAGATGACATTGGCTGCCGAACCCTTGAACTGTCCCACGATGAGATACTTATTCTTTTCGGCTATCTGCCTGGCGATGGTCTTCGTACTGTCATAGAGTTCGGTGAAGGCATACTTCTCTGCCTGCTCCTCAGACACGCCCTTCTTGACGAGATAATCCTGCATATAACTGCCGAACGGTTCCACCTTCGGCATGAACACGCGACCATTAGATACGGTATAGCCCTCTACATAATCGAAGTAGCCATTGCTGCGCGCCTTGTTGTTGTTATCAAGCCGGTCGGCACCCAGCACACGGATGATAGGCTGGTTCTTCACCTGTGTTTCCGGAATGTAGTTGACATAGACACCCGTTGTATCACTCTGATATTTCACATCGAGACGGAACTTGTCCTTTTCCACCTGCGAAGAGAGATAATATACGTTCTTCATCATCAGGTCCCAGTTGCCCTGCTGTGGATTGCAACTGGTATTCTTCAGCGACTTCACGAAGAGAGCCTGCTTGGTATCGGTGATATCCGAGGCAAACTCGCCCACCTGATAGGTCACTCCGCCATAGGTATATTCGTATGCCACGGCAAGAACCTGGTCGGTCTGAAGACCAGACTTCAGCGAAACATATCCCATCGCCTGGTTCACGGTATATTCAGAGAAATTGAGCAGACGGGCACTCTCCAGCTTCTCGAAATCGCTACCGCCTATCAGTCCGCCACCTTCCAGGACAGAGGCTGTCTGGTTGATGTCACGGGCTGCGGCAAACTGACCAGTCATCGATGCATACTCGGTATTCGCCTGGTTAGCCGGCACCATCGTTCCTCCTGCTCCCCACATCGGGTTGCTCACCTTCTCGTTTTCTCCCAGGTCGGTCAGGGCGATGATGTTTCGGGTATTCGTGGTGGTTCCCGTCTTGTTGGTTACCCAGATTTCCACACGGTTGATGGTGATACCCGTCAGCAGATTCGGCAGTTTCTGCATCCAGGCATCATAATGACTGCGGAAATACTGAGAGAGGAAGAAGTGACGGTTTTCCTCGTAATCTGCCACATTAAGCTCAAAGGGAGTAAGCTGCACGCCACCCCGGCTCGATACACTCTTGGAAGCCGACTTCTTCTGCGAGAACACCGTCTGCAGCTTGAGCTTGCCAAACTGCATGTCGGTTCTTACACCAAAAAGACTGCTGGCGCCCTTGATGAGCGAGGAGTTGCTGGGAAAGGATACATTGCCCGCCTCAACCAGCTTGATAATCTCATCTTCCTTGCCATCATACTTCAGTTTCATGTTCTGGGCATCGTAGTCGAAGGTGGCATCGGTGTTGTAATTCAGGTTGAGGTCCATCTTATCGCCTACCTTTCCATTCACGTTGAGATTGATCTTCTCATCAAAGTTCATCATCGTAGTCTTGCGGTTGCGGAT
Organism: Segatella sinensis; assembly: GCF_040095255.1. Lineage (NCBI taxonomy): Bacteria > Pseudomonadati > Bacteroidota > Bacteroidia > Bacteroidales > Prevotellaceae > Segatella > Segatella sinensis. The sequence goes on from NZ_JBBNGE010000076.1 coordinate 7,253, forward strand.
AGGCAGCGACGGGTTGTCGATATTTTTCTTGTTGATACCAAACTTCAGTTCGGCGGTACCCTGGGTCTTGACACGGATTCCACCGGGACCGAAGATTTTCTCGGCAGGTCCCAGATCGAAGTGCATATCAGAGAAATCGAACTTCTCCTTGCCCTTCGCCTGATAGATTTCATCGTTCTTCTGGCGATAGAAGGCATTGCGCTCGTTCTGTTCCGTCCATTTCATATATTCATCCGGAGTGAGCATGATGGGAGCCGAAAGCCAGGTATTGCCCATCCGGTTGCCGATGACATAACGGTTGAGGGTATCATTGTAGATGGCCTGATACCGGAGGGCATCAGGACGCTTGAGGTCGAGCGGACTCTGATAGAGATCGCTCAGGGAATAAGGTTGGGTAAGCTGGATTTTCCAACGGGGATGCAGCAGGGAATCAGGAATCGTATCCTCATCTACCTGAATAGGCTGGTGCTTTGGAAGCTTCTTGTCTTGCTGCGGAAAAGGCAAAGCGAGGGCGTAGCCGAAGGTTGCCACCATCAGCCAAGCCATCAAAAAATAAAAGATTCTTTGCCCCTTCATAAAGTTACTGAATTTACTTCAGCCAGAAGTGATATAATTTACTTCTGCCAGAAGTTACTTGATTTGCTTCAGCCTGAAGTTATTTAATTTGCTTCAAGGCAAGCTTTACAACCTGCTCTACCTGCAGATCAGGCTGCGCCTTCAGGATATCCACAACAACCTTGGCAGAAGGTGCCGGCGAGAAACCGAGCATGGTGAGGGCACTGACTGCCTCATCCTTGACCCCATTGTTCACCATCACCACATTACCGCCATTAGCCGGCAGCTCATCGGCGATGCCCAGACTCACAATCTTATCCTTCAGGTCGATGATGATGCGCTGGGCGGTCTTCAATCCGATACCCTTCACGGTCTTCAGCATCTTCTCGTTGCCCGTAGAAATCACATTGCAGAGTTCGCTTGGCGACATCGACGAGAGAATCATTCTCGCCGTATTGCCTCCCACACCCGATACGGTGATGAGCTGGCGATAGAGTTCGCGCTCCTGCTTGGAGGCAAAACCGAAAAGGGTGAAAGAGTCATCTCTTCCACCTGCCACCAAAACCTCATGCACGTAGAGTTTTACTTCCTGCTTGCCCTGAATGGCAGTATAGGTATTGAGCGAAATATTGAGTCCGTACCCCACTCCTGCAGTCTCTACTACTGCCATTGCCGGGGTCAGTTCGGTCAGATCGCCATGAATATATTCTATCATTTTTATTTTCTCCTTACTATTTAAACACTTGGTTATACCTCTTTCATAAATTAATTATAATAATATGAACGCACGAAATAGGGATTTATTGTATCTGGCATTGGATTATATTGCCGACACCCCTATAAGAAAAAGCCTTTATCCCCTATGGAAATTGTTTTTAGAACTAGAAGAAATCTCCGTTCAACGTCGTTGAACCGACATTCAACGTCGCTGAACGTACATTCAACGTCGGCGAACGGAGATTCAACGTCGCTGAACGAAGATTTCTATTAGGTACAGGAACAATTTCTCTTAGGAGTAGGAGCTAATTTCATCAGGAGCGAAAAGAAATCACTCATTATCCATCAACAAACAGAATAGGAAGAACTAAGGCATTCTCTTAAATCCCTGAAATCACGAAACTGTAAGGAATCTGTTCTAGAACCCTTACAATTCCCCCGTCATTCTACCTAGAAACTATGATTTTATTACCTTTTGCAAGTTTTATGAGTTAAAAATCTATTAAAACGTCACGTATTTCAAGAAAAAGCTATACTTTTGCAACCGGAAATAGATATCTAGAAGGAATTATTCAAAATAAACAACAATATAAAAGAAATAAATACATCAAATGAAAAAGTTTAGAGCAGCCGTAGTAGGTTACGGCAATATCGGTAAGTTTACAGTAGAAGCTCTCGAAGCCGCTCCAGATTTCGAGATTGCAGGTATCGTTCGTCGCCAGGGTGCTAAGGACAAACCAGCTGAGTTGGCTAACTATGAGGTAGTAGATGACATCACCAAGTTGAAGGATGTAGATGTTGCTATCCTCGCAACTCCTACCCGTTCTTGCCCTGAGTATGCAGAGAAGATCGTTGCACTCGGCATCAACACCGTAGATAGTTACGATATCCATACAGGTATTCTTGATTACCGCACCAAGCAGATGGAGAACTGCAAGAAGGCTGGCAAGGTGAGCGTAATCTCAGCCGGTTGGGATCCAGGTTCAGACTCTATCGTACGTGTTCTGATGGAAAGTCTGGCTCCAAAGGGATTGACCTATACCAACTTCGGTCCTGGTATGAGCATGGGACACTCTGTTTGCGTTCGTAGCAAGAAGGGTGTCAAAGAAGCACTCTCTGTTACAATCCCATTGGGCGAGGGTATCCACCGCCGTATGGTTTATGTAGAGTTGGAGGAAGGTGCCAAGCTTGAGGATGTAACAGCAGAAATCAAGGCTGACCCTTACTTCGCTCACGATGAGACTCACGTATTCGCCGTAGCATCAGTAGATGATGTAAAGGATATGGGTCACGGTGTGAACCTCGTTCGCAAGGGTGTATCTGGCAAGACCCAGAACCAGCGCTTCGAGTTCAACATGAGCATCAACAACCCTGCCCTCACCGCTCAGGTATTGGTTAACGTGGCTCGCGCTTCATTCCGTCTCCAGCCAGGTTGCTACACCATGCCAGAGATTCCTGTCATCGATATGTTGCCAGGTACCCGTGAGGAAGTCGTTGCAACACTCGTATAAGACTTTGAACTTTGAGGTTTGAACATTGAACTTTATGATTAGTTTAACTGGTTCAGATTCAAAGTTTAGCAAATAGGGTGTCCAGTTCTCTGTTCTTAAAAACAAGCTGGAAATATCCCTGTTAATTGTTAATATTACGCTCTGATATTT